>JAZQMJ010000351.1:0-2161 GCA_045543435.1 Mailhella sp. | reverse complement strand
GTGGGTGGCAGCCCGCCACGGCGTAGGGCGTGAGCCCGGAGACGGGAAGCTTTGGCTTAGTGTTTTAGCTGCGCTTTCTGCCACCCGCTCACTTCGTTCGGGGTTCTGATATGTTCTTCGTTTTACCCAGCGTTCCGCCGCGTGGCGGCTCCACGCTGGGCTATGATTCTGTCGCCCTTGCGGGCTCAAGTTTCCGCTCGCCTGCGGCTCGCCATAGATTCCAATTTGTTGATTCGTTTCGAGTTTTTAGAAGTCCCTAATTGTCAATCCTGTTAAATTTCCATATAGTGATGCTCAGGCAGAAAGAAAACCCCGGAAGCGCTGGGGCTTCCGGGGTTTTGAGGGGGTAAGGAGAAGGTGGATTACTTCTCGCTGAGGGAGCCGATGCCGGGGAGGATCTTGCCTTCCAGCAGCTCGAGGGAGGCGCCACCACCGGTGGAGCAGAAGGAGAGCTTATCGGCCACCTTGAACTTCTTGGCAGCGGTCACGGAGTCGCCACCGCCCACGATGGAGATGCAGTCGCTCTCGGCAAGGCACTCGGCCACAGCCTTGGTGCCCGTGGCGAAGGAGTCGAGCTCGAACACGCCCATGGGGCCGTTCCAGAGGACGGTCTTGGCGCCCTTGATGATGGAGCAGATTTCCTCGATGGCCTTGTCGCCGATGTCGATGCCCATGCCGCCTTCGGGCACTTCGCCGCCCTCAGCCCAGGGGGCGGTGCAGAAGGTCTCGGCGCCTTCCTCGAACTTGAAGGAGTAGCGGGTATCGGCGGGGAGCACGAAGGTTACGCCCTTGGCCTTGGCATCGGCCAGGATCTGGTTGGCGAGGTCGAGCTTGTCGGCCTCAATCTTGGAGTTGCCCACATTCTTGCCCTGGGCGGCCAGGAAGGTGTTGGCCATGGCACCGCCGATGATGAAGGTCTGGCTCTTTTCCATGAGCTTGGAGAGCACCTGAATCTTGTCGGAGACCTTGGCGCCGCCCATGATGACCACGAAGGGCTGCTCGGGGGTCTCAAGCTTGCCTTCGAGGTACTCGAGCTCGTGCTCGATGAGGAAGCCCATGGCGGACTTCTCGGCGAAGTGGGTCACACCCTCGGTGGAGGCGTGGGCGCGGTGGGCAGAGCCGAAAGCGTCGTTCACGTAGAGGGTGGCGTTGCCGAGCAGGGCCTTGGCGAACTCGGGGTCGTTCTTCTTCTCCTTCTTGTCGAAGCGCACGTTGTCCAGCAGGATTACATCGCCGTCCTTCAGGGCAGCGCGGGCAGCCGTGGCGGCCTCACCGATGGTCTCGGGGACGAAGGCAACAGGCTTGCCCAGGTGGCCGGAAAGGCACTCGGCAGCGGCAGCCAGGGAGAACTCAGCCTGGTAGGCGGTACCCTTGGGGCGGCCCAGGTGGGAGCAGAGAACAAGGCGGGCGCCGTTCTCGAGCAGGTACTTGATGGTGGGCAGAGCAGCCACGATGCGGGCATCGTTGGTAATCTTGCCATCCTTCATGGGCACGTTGAAGTCAACGCGCATGAGCACTTCCTTGCCGGCGACATCGAGGTCGCGTACAGTGAGTTTAGCCATAGTTACTATTAGTTATGTGGTTGAAGTTTTCTGGGGATAATTGCGGGTTGCAATACCTCGTGCGGCGTATTTTAGCGGAAAATCCCCGATATTCAAGGCTAAATGCGCATTTTGTCAGGAAAAATAGATGAAATTGGCTTGCCAACGTAAATTATTGTGCTAGAGTATGAGACAATATGGGTGGCAAATACCGTAAAAAGAAAGATGAGGAGATGCCGCTGCGGAAGCATACGCGACCGCAGCAGCGGGCGGCGCGCCGGGTGGCAGTCTCGGCTGCCTGGGTGATGCTGGCGGTGGTGGTGGCAGCACTGCCCATAGCTTCGTGGGTGCGGCTGTGGCAGGCCGGGGAGCAGGTGAACTGGGTGCCGGCGCTGCTGGGCACGGCCTTCATGCTGCTGGTGAGCCTGCTGTGCATGCGCACGGCCTGCCGCCGGATGCAGAGCCACCGTTAGTTGAAGTACGAATTACGAAGTCAATTATAATTTGAGCAAGATCCGATTTTTTGTAAAAATTCGATTTTGTAGTTCGTCATTGCCCATAATTGGGCAATGCTGTAGCAAGACTTGGGAGAGGGGGAAGTGCATTGCCACTTCCCCCTC
>JAZQMJ010000350.1:0-6770 GCA_045543435.1 Mailhella sp. | reverse complement strand
CGCTTGGCCCCCCCCTTCCTACGGCTCCCGCGGCGAGGCCCTGCCCAGCATCGCTTCCGTCTCCCGCTTCCGCATGACGTCCGCCCCGCAGACGGAAGACGGCAGTACCGGCGAGGCCTCGTGCATCGACGTGCTCTACGGCGTCATGAAGGGCGTCGCCCCCTCTGCCCTGAACAGGGGCACTGTGGTGGAAGTGGCTGAACTCTTTTCCAATATCCCGGCCCGCCTCAAGTTCCTCAAGAGCCCGGCCACGGAGCAGAAGAAGATACAGGAACTCTTCATCCGCCTCGCCCTTGCCCGCACCGACGTGAGCTTCACCCTCAAGGCCGGCTCGCGCGAGCTCGTGCGCTTCGAAGCCGGGCAGTCGCTGGCCCGCCGCCTCGCCATACTCTGGCCGCCCTCCATCGTGGACGCCCTGCGCCCCTTCGACATGACCATGGGCGGCATGCATCTCTACGGGCTCAGCTCCGACCCGCGCTCCTCACAGCCCCGGCCCGACCGCATGCTCTTCTATGTGAACGGCCGCGCCGTGAACGACCGCCTGCTCATGAAGGCCGTGCGTCAGGTCTATCACGGCCGTCTCACCAGCCGCGACTACCCGCAGACTGTGCTGTTCCTCGACCTGCCCGCGCAGGAAGTGGACGTGAACGTGCATCCTGCCAAGAACGAAGTGCGCTTCCGCGACGAACAGGGCGTGTTCACCGCCGTTCTCCGTGCCGTGGGCATGGCCCTCGCCTCCGTCCCGCTGGCCTCGGAACGCTTTGCCGAACGCGCTTCCGCTCCTGCCGCCCCTGAAGTGCCCACGTTCGGATACACGCGCCCTCTCGAGCCTGCCGCCCCCGAAGAAGTGCATGATGCGCCCCCCGCGGAAAGGACGCCCCGTCCTGCCCCCAAGCCTATGGGCTTCTGGGGAGAGGCCGATGCCGTGCGCATCATGAAGAAGCACCAGCCCGCTCCGGCTCCTGCGCCTTCAGCCGTGCCCGTTTTCGACCCGGAAGAAGAGGCCCCTGCGCCTCGCAACGCCCTGCACGAGGAGAGTTCTCCGGAACTGGACTTCTTTGCCGGGCTTGGCAGCAGCCCTGAAAAGCGCACCGAAAGCCTTCCTCGCCCCCGCACTGAAGAAAAAACTCCCACCGCCCCGATCGAGAAGGAAGAAAAAACAAAAGTTGCCTCTTCCGCTCTCCCGCTGGATGACATCCCTGCCATACCGGAGGTCTCCCCGCTCAACGATTTCCGCTGGCTGGGGCAGGTGGCCCGCACCTATCTCGTCTTCTCGCAGAAGGACGATGCCCTGCTCATACTCGACCAGCACGCCATGCATGAACGGATATTCTACGAAAAATTCCGCAAAGGTGGCTCGCGCGGCATGGCTCAGCCCCTTCTCGTCCCCCTGGAGCTCGAACTCCACCCGGCGGAAAGTTCCCGCCTCATCGAGATACAGGAAACGCTCGCCGGCCTCGGCTTCGAGCTTTCAAAGCGCGATTCTCGCTGTTTTGTCCATGCCATGCCGCCGGAAATGGACCGCTCCGAGGCTGTTTCCTTCCTTCGGGAGGCTCTTTCCGGGCGCGTGGACGACCTGGACTCGGTGTGGATACACCATGCCTGCGCCACAGCCATACGCGCCGGCCAGCACCTCACCCGGGAAGACGCGCTCAAACTCGTCAGCCAGTGGCTGCAGACTGAAGAACCCGACTTCTGCCCCCACGGCCGCCCCTGCGCCGTGACGCTGGACAAAGCCGACCTCGAACGCTTGTTCAAAAGAAAACAAGCGTAGGCAAAATCCCTTCATTCCGCCCAAACGGCACTCTTGCAAGAGAGTGCCGTTTTTTGCATGAAAAACGCACCGCCTCTCTCTTGTGAATCTTATTCCAGAGTGGAACATAGTTAGTTATCCATATATATTTGCTAAAAAAATACCATGAAGCCATTGACTTGCAATTCCTGCTAAGGCATAGCTCTCCTCAGGAGAGACACTTTGGGCAATAGGTTTGCCGCTACAGGGTGTGCATTCAAGATTTCTTTTTTGTGAGGTTTTTCTCATGGCCAAATCTATCTATGTGGGCAATCTTCCCTGGTCCGCCACCGAAGAGCAGGTGCAGAATCTTTTCGCTGAATACGGCAGCGTGCTCTCCGTCAAGCTGGTGAACGACCGTGAGACCGGCCGCGCCCGCGGCTTCGGCTTCGTTGAAATGGAAGATCCCGCTGCTGCCGCCGCCATCGAAGCCCTGGACAACAGCAGCTTCGGCGGCCGTACCCTTCGCGTGAACGAAGCCAAGCCCCGCGCTCCCCGTCCCCGCTATTGATCTCCAAGGCTGACAGTACAGCCTTTCCGCCCCGGTCTTCCGGGGCTTTTTTTTACATTTCGCACTTTAAAGCCCGCCTTCTTAACTGGACTTTCGCGAAAACCTGAATATGATGGATGTGCCTTATATACATAAGACAGCACGAAGGTCCTATGCTCTTCCGCAGGCATACGGCCGCCTCTCCTACGGCCCTGCCTCGGCAAACGTCGCACTGGGCCAAGCCGCGCTACCTCGTCGAAAACGCAGGCACGCCGCGCATAACAAGTATATCGATCCTGTAAGGGATTTGGCTTTTCAACTTTTCTAAACACTATCTCTCTGGGAGGACCAGATGCTTGATCCGAAACAGTGCGTTCTCTTCAGCGGCGGCGCTGCCGGCGCGGAACAGTTCTTTGGTGCTCAGGCCGAAGCCTGGGGCATTGAAGAAGTCAACTACAGCTTTGAAGGCCATCAGATCGAACGCACCCGCGGCGTGCGCGTCCTGACTCAGGACGAGCTGGCTCTCAAGGACGTGAGCATGACTTACGTTTCCCGCCTCATGGGCCGCGAGTACACCCGCGCTCCCATGTTCCGCAAGGTCCTCCAGTCCATCTGCTGGCAGGTCAGCAGCGGCAACGAAGTCATCGTCATCGGCGAGATCCAGGAAGACAAGACCGTCAAGGGCGGCACCGGCTGGGGCGCTGAATTCGCCAAGCTGTGCAACAAGCCTCTGCTCGTGTTCGACCAGAAGCAGGACGCCTGGTTCCGCTGGATCAACGACGAATGGGTGAAGACCACCGATCCCGTCATCAAGCACACCCGCTTCACCGCCACCGGCACCCGCTTCCTCGAAGCCAACGGCCGCCGCGCCATCGTCGAACTCTACGCCCGTTCCTTCAACCGCTAAGAGTTCGCGGTCATAATGCCTTTTCCAGTCCGCTCTTCCGTCCTCGACGGGGGAGCGGACTGCTGATTATAGGTGTTCGCCTATGCTGCCCTGTCTGCCTTTCCTGAGCAAAGAATGTTCCGGCGCGGCCGCCGGCACAGGAGCCGGTCTCGGAGCGCATCTCTTGTGGGGCTTCGCCGTCCTCTTCTGGCCCCTGCTCACCGGTATGGACCCGGTATCCATCATGTCGCACCGCATGATATGGACTGTGGTCTTCCTCGGAGGCGTGCTGGCCCTCTCCGGAAACCTCGGCGCTGTCCGCGGGGCCTTCAGGAATACGCGCACCCTGCTCATGCTCCTGCTGGCGGCCCTGCTCCTCGGCACGAACTGGACCATCTATATCTGGGCTGTGACGACGGGGCAGATAGTGGACTCCTCGCTGGGCTACTTCATCACGCCTCTGCTCAACGTGCTCATGGGCCGGCTCTTCCTCGGCGAGAAGCTCACCCGCCCCCAGGCTCTGGCCATCGCCCTGGCCTTCTGCGGCGTGGCGGTGAGCGTGGCCGCCTTCGGGCAGGTGCCGTGGCTGGGCTGTTCGCTGGCCTTCACCTTCGCCCTCTACGGCTATGTGCAGAAGACCCTGCGCATGGACTCCGCCCCCAGCCTCTTCGTGCAGGCCCTTCTCCTCATGCCTGCCGCCCTGCTCTGGCTGGGCATCACTGAAGAAGGATTCGGGCTCACGGGCCACGGCGTCATGCGCCCCGTACTCCTCATATCCACCATATTCTTCACCGGCCTGCCCCTCATGATGTTCGGCTATGCGGCGCGGCGCGTCACGCTGGCCACCATAGGCATACTGCAGTATGTGAGCCCTTCCATAGCCTTCCTGCTGGCCATCACCGTGCTCGGCGAAAGCATGAAGCCTGCGGACATGATTTCCTTCCCTGTCATCTGGCTGGCTCTTGCCATCTATACTTGGGACGCGATACACCATCTGCACAAGGCCAAGGAGAACGCATGAACACTCCCCACCGCAACCGCACCCGCCAGCTGAAGCTCGGCTCCGTCCTCATCGGCGGAGGCGCGCCCGTCGTCGTGCAGAGCATGACCAACACCGACACGCGCGACGCCGAAGCCACGCTGGAGCAGATACGCCGCCTGCACGCCGCAGGCTGTGAAGTCGTACGCCTCGCCGTGCCCGACGAAGCCGCCGCCGACGCCCTCAAGACCATAGCCGCCGCTTCCCCTGTACCGCTCATCGCGGACATCCATTTCGA
Organism: Mailhella sp.; assembly: GCA_045543435.1. Taxonomy (GTDB): domain Bacteria; phylum Desulfobacterota; class Desulfovibrionia; order Desulfovibrionales; family Desulfovibrionaceae; genus Mailhella. The sequence goes on along the minus strand of JAZQMJ010000350.1, from coordinate 2,325 downwards.
CTGGCGTCTCGCCGTGGCCGCCCTCGATGCCGGCCTCAAGGGCCTGCGCATCAATCCCGGCAACATCGGCGGGAGCGTCCCCGTGGACAACGTGGCCGCGGCCGCCAAGGCCAACGGCGCCGTCATCCGCGTAGGCGTGAACAGCGGCTCCGTGGAAAAGGAACTTCTGGAACGCTTCGGCGGCCCTACTCCCGAAGCTCTCGTGGAAAGCGCCCTGCGCCATGTGCGCATGCTGGAGGAGCGCGGCTTCTACGACACCAAAATTTCCCTCAAGTCCTCCTCCGTGGCCCACACCATAGCCTCCTACCGCCTCATGGCGGAACGGGCCGACTACCCCCTGCATCTCGGCGTCACCGAAGCGGGCACGCCCATGCGCGGAGCCATAAAATCTTCCGTGGGCCTCGGCCTTTTGCTTTTTGAAGGCATTGGCGATACCATGCGCGTGTCCCTCACGGCCGACCCCGTGAAGGAAGTGGGCGTGGCCTGGGAGATACTGCGCGCCACGGGCCTGCGAAGCCGCGGGCCTGAGATCATCTCCTGCCCCACCTGCGGCCGCACCGAGATAGACCTCATCGGCATGGCCGAAAAGGTGGAGGAACATATACAGTCCCACCCCGCCGCCGCGGCGAGCGACATCAAGGTCGCCGTCATGGGCTGTGTGGTGAACGGCCCGGGCGAAGCCCGTGAAGCCGACATAGGCCTTGCCGGCGGGCGCGGCAAAGGCGTGATTTTCCGCAAGGGGCAGGTGCTCCGTTCCGTGAACGGCGAAGAAGCCCTGCTTGCGGCCTTCCTTGAAGAACTCGATAAACTTCTCACCCATAATAGCTAGAGGATTTTCCATGCGCTGGAGCCGTTACTACATCCCCACCCTCAAAGAAGCCCCTGCCGACGCCGAAGTTGTCAGCCACAAGCTGCTGGTGCGCGCGGGCATGATCCGCAAGCTCACTTCCGGCATCTACACCTGGCTGCCGCTCGGCCTTCGCACCCTTGAAAAGGCCAAGAACATCGTGCGCCGCGAAATGAACGCCGCCGGTGCCATGGAGACCCTCCTGCCCATGGTCCAGCCCGGCGAGCTCTGGGAAGAATCCGGCCGCTGGAAGAAGTACGGCAAGGAACTCCTCCGCTTCAAGGACCGCCACGACCGCGACTACTGCCTCGGACCGACCCATGAAGAAGTCATGACCGACCTCCTCCGCGGCGAAGTGAAGTCCTACCGCCAGCTCCCCCTGAATCTGTACCAGATCCAGACCAAGTACGGCGACGAAGTGCGCCCCCGCTTCGGCCTCATGCGCGGCCGCGAATTCCTCATGAAGGACGCCTACTCCTTCGACGTGGACGACGAAGGCGCGAACAAGAGCTACGCTTCCATGAAGGAAGCCTACCACAAGATCTTCTCCAGCATGGGCCTCGACTTCCGCCCCGTGGAAGCCGACTCCGGCGCCATCGGCGGCAACTTCTCCCATGAATTCATGGTGCTCGCCGAGACCGGCGAAGACGCCATCACCGCCTGCACCAACTGGCCTGAATGCACCTGGGCCGCCAACGTGGAGCGCGCCCCCATCAAGACCGAGTTCGAGCAGGACACCACTCCCTGCCCCGCCATGGAAGAGCTGGACACCCCCAACCAGCACACCATCGAAGAACTCGTGGCCTTCATGGGCACCTCTGCCGACAAGTTCATCAAGACCCTGCTCTTCATGGCTGACGGCAAGCCCGTGGCCGTGCCCCTGCGCGGCGACCGCGAGCTCAACGAGATCAAGCTGGCCCACCTCATCGACGCCGACGACATCCAGTTCGCCACTCCCGAACAGGTGGAAGCCATGACCGGCGCCGCCGTGGGCTTTGCCGGCCCCGCCGGCCTCAAGGGCGTGGACAAGATCTACGCCGACAAGGAACTCAAGGCCTGCAACGACTGGATAGCCGGCGCCAACAAGACCGATAAGCATGTGCGCCACCTCAGCCTCATCCGCGACGTCGAACTGCCCATCGAGTACGTCGACCTCCGCAACGCCGTGGCCGGCGACCCCTGCCCCGAATGCGGCAAGCCCCTTGAGATCAAGCGCGGCATCGAAGTCGGCCACATCTTCAAGCTCGGCACCAAGTACAGCGAAGCCCTGCGCGCCACCTTCCTCGACGAGAACGGCAAGGAACGCATCATCGTCATGGGCTGCTACGGTATCGGCGTTTCTCGTGTGGTGGCCGCCTGCATCGAACAGAACTTCGACGAGAACGGCATCAAGTTCCCGCCCCAGCCCGCCCCCCACGCTGCGCAGATCGTCTGCCTCGACCCCCAGGGCAAGGACGGGGTCAGCAAGAGGAGTCGGA
>JAZQMJ010000349.1:0-1856 GCA_045543435.1 Mailhella sp. | reverse complement strand
GGCCGGTGTGCCCTTCTTCTCCATCTCCGGTTCTGACTTCGTCGAGATGTTCGTGGGCGTGGGCGCGTCCCGCGTGCGCGACCTCTTCGCCCAGGGCAAGAAGAACGCCCCCTGCCTCATCTTCATCGACGAGATCGACGCCGTGGGCCGTCAGCGCGGCGCAGGCCTCGGCGGCGGCCATGACGAACGCGAGCAGACCCTGAACCAGATGCTCGTGGAAATGGACGGCTTCGAATCCAACGAAGGCGTCATCCTCATCGCGGCCACCAACCGCCCCGACGTGCTCGACCCCGCCCTGCTCCGCCCGGGCCGCTTCGACCGTCAGGTGGTGGTCTCCACCCCTGACCTGCGCGGCCGTGAACGCATCCTCGAAGTGCATACCCGCCGCACTCCCCTCGCCAAGGACGTGAACATCCCCGTCCTCGCCAAGGGCACTCCCGGCTTCTCCGGCGCCGACCTCGAGAACCTCGTGAACGAAGCCGCCCTGCAGGCCGCCAAGCAGAACAAGGACCGCCTGAACATGGCGGACTTCGAATACGCCAAGGACAAGGTCCTCATGGGCAAGGAACGCCGCAGTCTCATCCTCAGCGACGAGGAGAAGAAGATCACGGCCTACCACGAAGCCGGCCACGCCCTCACCGCCAAGCTCCTGCCCGGCTCCGACCCCGTGCACAAGGTCTCCATCATCCCCCGCGGCCGCGCCCTCGGCGTGACCATGCAGCTGCCTGAGGAAGACCGCCACGGCTATTCCCGCAACTACCTGCGCAACAACCTCGTCATCCTTCTCGGCGGCCGCGTGGCCGAAGAGATCATCTTCACGGACATCACCACCGGAGCCGGCAACGACATCGAGCGCGTCACCAAGACGGCCCGCAAGATGGTCTGCGAATGGGGCATGAGCGAGAAGATAGGCCCGCAGACCGTGGGCGACCCCCAGCAGGAAGTCTTCCTCGGCCGCGAATGGGGCCACACCGGCGGCAACGTGAGCGCCGACATGGCCCGCCTCGTGGACGATGAGATCAAGGCCCTCGTGGACGAAGCCCGCGAACGCTGCCGCACCATGCTCACCGAGAACATAGACGCTCTCCACGCCATCGCCAATGCCCTGCTGGAGCGCGAGACCATTTCCGGCGAAGAGATAGACATACTCATGCGCGGCGAGCATCTGCCCCCCTTCCAGAGCGAAGCCAAGGCCGAAACTCCCAAGGCCGCCGCTCCCGCCGCTGAAGAATTCCGCCTCGAGCCCGTGGAAGAGCCTGCTCCTGAAGAAGCCCCCGCTGAGGCGAAGGCTGAAGTTCAGGAAGAGTCCGCTCCTGCGGCCGATGCTCCTGCGGAAGCACAGAAGCCTGCCAACAGCTCCTTCTCCGGGCGCTGGGACAGCTTCTCTTCTCCCTCTGACAGCAAGGACGAAAAGTAATGGACAGGGTCTGGATGCTTCGCCACGGGGCATTCAGCCCTGTTTCCGCTGAAAAGCAGGGCGGTACGCCGCCGCGCTTCACTCTGTGGGGCGTGGTGAACGTAACGCCCGACTCTTTTTTCGACGGAGGCGAGCACTCCAGCCTTGAAAGCGCACTCCCCCACGCTCTGGACCTGGCCGCAGGCGGAGCCCGCATACTCGACCTTGGGGGAGCTTCCTCCCGCCCCGGCGCGGAAGACGTTCCCGAAGACGAAGAGACTCGCCGAGTCCTTCCGAAGTCGGATCGTAGCCATGTCGTTCTGTGAGCCAAGGAGTTGAAAAATGATGTTGTCTTCCTAAGACCGCTTGGCCTCCGACTTCTCGGCGAGTCTCTTCGTCTTCGGGAACGTCTTCCGCGCCGGGGCGGGAGGAAGCTCCCCCAAGGTCGAGTATGCGGGCT
>JAZQMJ010000348.1:0-14003 GCA_045543435.1 Mailhella sp. | reverse complement strand
CCATTCCCGTGGCCATGGTGTATAATAAGGCTCTGTACCTGCTGTTCCCTCTGCTGATCAGCATGCCCCCTGAGCAGATACTCATCCCTGCGGCGGCCATCGTGTCCAAGTTCGCATCGGATACCGTGGCCGGTATCATCGAATCCGTGGCCGACCGGCGCAACAACTACCGCCTGCGCGGCTGGGATTATCGCACCAAGCTGCGTCACATGTTCGACTGCTATACACGGCTCGAACTGGCCTTCCCGGACAAGGACATGCTGGCCCTTCTGGCCCAGCCCCGCGAGTTCGCCCGCTTCACGGACAAGGACGCCAAGGCCCTGCAGGTGGAAAGCTTCGTCACCGCGCTGGACCTCATGTACTTCTGGTACTACCAGCCCTGCGCCCAGCAGACCCTGCACGCCACGCTGAAGGAAATGACCCGCGAAGAACGCATAGTCCTCGCCCGCTTCCAGAGCCTTCTGCTGAACGTGCAGGAAGTGTGCCAGCTCTTCGTGGACGGCATGCTCGGCGGAAACTTCTCCCGGGCCCTGTCGTTCTACCTCGACAACTACGAAGACTACATCGACACCATAGCGCGGCACTGCTCCAGCTTCGACGAGAAGAAGAAACGCTGATACTAAAAAAGAAGGCTCCCCGGAAACAGGGAGCCTTTCTTCATGCCCCGCCTGTGCGGGGCTTTCGCGTATCTGGGCTGGGCCGATCACATGGGCTTCGGCTTGAAGAAATCCGCAGGCGGCGTGCATTCCGGGTCGCCCTTCTTGCAGTCGTTGTCCTCGGCGCGCAGGGTCATGTGCAGGAGTATCCCGCCGACGACGAAGCCCATGACATCCGAGAAGGGCAGGCTCCACCACACGCCGTCCAGCCCCCAGAACAGGGGGAAGATGAGCAGGGCGGGCACGAGGCATATCATCTGGCGGGTGATGGACATGAGGCTCGCCAGCTTGGCCATGCCTATGGCCTGGAAATAGGTGCCGATGATGATGCCCGGGCCCACGAAGATGAACATGCTGCCGGTGAGCATCATGGCGCGCGTGGTTATCTCCACCAGCGGTTCGTGGTCGGTGAACAGAAGGACCATGAAGCGCGGGCAGAGCAGGAAGCACAGCATGCCGGCAAGGGCTATGCTCGTTCCGGCCGCCATGCCGTACCACAGGGCCTTGCGCACGCGGGCCTTGTCCCTCGCGCCGAAGTTGAAGCCGATGATGGGCTGCATGCCCTGGCCAAGGCCGATGAGCCCCAGCGCGAAAAGCATGAGCAGGCGGTTCACGATGCCGAAGGCGCCGATGGCAAGGTCGCCCCCGTACTCCATGAGCGCGCGGTTGATGACTATCACCACGATGCAGGCGCAGAAGTTGACGAGGAAGGGAGCCATGCCTATGGCCACGATATCCTTCACATACGAAGCCGCCAGCTTCCAGATGCCGCGCCTGAAATGCACCAGCGTGCCCGGTCGGAGGAAATGGACGACGAGCCACGTCAGGGAGATGAGCTGGCCCGAGACCACAGCCAGCGCCGCACCTTCCATGCCCCAGCCCCATTCGTAGATGAACAGCGGCGAAAAGAGGACTATGCCCACAGTCGTCATGAGGGCCGTCACCATGGCCGTCTTCGGGTAGCCCGAAGCGCGGGTGAAGAAGTTCAGGCCTATCATCACGAAGACGATGGGCGATGTCACGAGCAGGGGCACCATGTACTCGCGGGCGTAGTCCAGCGTTTCCCCGCTCGCCCCGAAGAAGATGAGCATGGGGTCGAGCACGGCCCAGAAGGCATAGCTGAAGGCCACGCTCACTATCACTTCGAGAAGCACGGAATGGCCGAGCATGCGATGGGCCTTCTCCATATCCTTCTTTCCGAGTTCTATGGAGCAAAGGGCGGCACAGCCCACGGCGATGAGCTGGCTGAAGGCGATGAGCAGGTTGATGACCGGGAAGGTGACGGCCATGGCCGCAAGGGCGAGGGGGCCTATGCCGTGGCCGATATAGACGCTGGAAATGATCTGGTTCAGCGCCACGATGACCATGCCCAGTATGGCAGGGATGGAAAAGGAGAGGAGAAGGCTGCCTATGCTCTTCGTCCCCATCACGTTGGCTTTCGCTGCGTTGTCCATGCAGTTCTCCAGAGTCTGAAAAAATACGGCGATACTGGAAACTGTAGCGCGGGAGCAGGATTTTTTCAACGGAACGAGGACGGGCAAAAGGCCGGAGAATGACATTTCTGCCGCATGGAACATGCCGTTCTCACAGCAGAAAAGGCACTTTGACGGCGCGGCTTAAAAACAGTACATTGTCCTGTGCAACAATTTGTAAGACTGCCATGCCCGGCATGCCTTGCGCGGCAGGGCTTTCGGGCATATCAGAAGCAGAGCAGATCACGCCGCGCCTTGCGGCTCAACGCCGGGACGCCGGCGCATATCGGAGCATCATCCATGGATTACAGCATCATTTCTCTCTTCACCAGCGCCACCCTCGTGGCCAAGATCGTCATGGGCATCCTCGTCGCCATGTCCGTGATGAGCTGGGCCGTCATCATCGGCAAGTTCTTCTCCCTCGGCGCGGCCGAACGCAAGGCCGCTTCCGGCCTCGCCCGCTTCACCGAAGCCCCCGACCTGCGCCAGGCCCTGCAGAGCCTCGGCTCCGATCCTTCCTCCCCCCTCTATGCCGTTGCCCAGCACGGAGTGCGTGAGTTCAACAACGGCAAGGAAGCCGGCGTGAGCGAAGCCGTGGTGGTCGAGACCGTGCGCCGCGCCCTCAACCAAGGCGTGGGCCATGAACTGGACCGCATGCACAAGAGCCTGTCCATCCTCGCCACCGCCGCCAACACCGCGCCCTTCATCGGCCTCTTCGGCACCGTGTGGGGCATCATGACTTCCTTCCAGGCCATCGGCCAGATGAAGTCCGCCTCCCTCGCCACTGTTGCCCCCGGCATCTCCGAAGCCCTCATCGCCACCGCCGTGGGCCTCGCCGTGGCCGTGCCCGCCACCATCGCCTACAACATGTTCCTCGGCAAGCTCGACAGCATCGAGACCCGCCTCATCAACTTCGCCGGCGTCTTCCTCAACCGCGTCCAGCGCGAAGTCAACGCCCACCGCCGCGGCGACAAGTAGGTCTGCCCATGGCCAGAAAGAAAGGTTTCGTTTCCGAGATCAACGTGACGCCCTTCGTGGACGTCATGATGGTGCTCCTCATCATCTTCATGGTCACCGCCCCCATGATGGACTCCGGCCTCGACGTGGACCTGCCCCAGGCCAAGCAGGTGGACAACCTGCCCACCGATGCCGACCACCTCGTGCTCACGGTGCGTGAAGACGGCGCCCTCTTCCTCGACACCTATCAGGTGCAGCTCGAAGAACTGGAGACCCGCCTCTCCATGCTGGTGAAGGACAAGGGCCGCTCCCTCTTCCTGCAGGCCGACAAGTCCGTGCCCTACGGCATCGTGGTGGATGTGATGGGCCGCATCAAGGCCGCCGGCATCGAAAGGCTCGGCGTCATCGCCATGCCTGCCACGGACAGCGGCAAGACTGCCAAGAAGTGATACTGCTGAAGCCATGCCAAGCATAAGTCTCATATTATCCATCCTGCTCCACGTCGGCGTGCTGGCCTTCGTGCTCTACATGCCTGTGAGCCCGCCCGTGGACCTCACGAAGCCGGTGTATCAGGTGAGCCTCGTGATGGGAGCCCCGGGCGGCGAGAACCTGCCTTCTCCCGTGCTGGGCCATCGCCCGCCCAAGGCCGAACAGCAGGTGCATTCTGTGGAAGCTCCCAAGCCGGACGCCAAGCCTCTGGCCGCGCCCAACGCCCCCGAGGTGATAAAGCCCGAGGCGCTGGAAGCGAAGACCAAGCCTGAACCGGAAACGCCTGCTCCCAAACCCGAAGAAGTGAAGGCCGAGCCTGCTCCCAAGCCGGAGCCCAAGCCCGAACCCAAGCCGGAAAAAGCTCCCGACCCTGTCCTTGCGCCCAAGGCTCCCGAGCCCAAGCAGGAAGAAAAGAAAAAAGAACCGGAACCGGAAAAGAAGCCCGAGCCCAAGCCTGAGCCTAAGCCGGAAAAGAAGCCTGAACCCAAACCGGAGAAAAAGGCTGAACCTAAGAAGCCGGAAAAGAAAGCTCCGGCCAAGCCCGCCAAGAAGCAGAACGACGTGCTTGCCGCAGCCCTTGCCGATGCCCGCAGGCAGGCAGGTTCCTCTGCCGCCAAGGCCCTCGCCGACCTCGAGAAGATGCAGAGGCAGCAGGGCGTGGGCGGCGGCGCAGGCGACGGCGACGGACCGGGCGGCGGCGGCATCTACGATGTCTATGTGGCGCAGGTCATCCTTGCGGTACAGCCGAACTGGAGCATGCCCGTCTATTCCCGCTCCAACATGGTGGTCCAGGTACGCATACAGCTCGACCCCCACGGCAAGGTCCTCGACTGCAAGGTGGAAAAGAGTTCCGGCAGGCCGGAATTCGACGCTTCGGCCGTGAACGCCGTGGTGCGCACGGGCGACCTCCCCGCTCCGCCTACTCCTGCCCAGCAGGACCTTCTCATAAGCTTCAACTCCCAGCAGATGATGGGCCGTTGACGATACCATGGGCCGCCTCGGCGGCCCTTTTTCCTTTCCCGCCCCACAGCGGATCTAGCCATCCCTGATAAAAAACGAGGTGACCATGCTGATACGCCGCCTTCTCTTCTTCATCCTCCTTTCGGGACTGCTTGCGCTTTCTCCTGCCGTTTCCTTCGCTGAAACCGCGGCAAATGCCGGAAGAGGAGCGAACCTCCAGCTCTCTGAAGCTGAGATGAAAGCGGCGGAAGTGCAGGCCGAGGCCGAAGCCGAAGCCAAAGCCGTGCAGGAGGCATGGGAAGCCCTCATCGACTCCCATAAGGCACAGCTGGACGCCATCACCCTGCGCGGTCAGAAACTCCGTGCCGACCTCAAGGGCCTGGACACCGCCACGCAGACCTCTCTGGCTCTGCTGGAACAGGAATTCCAGCGGCTGGACGCGCTCTCCCGCGTGAACGACAGCATGCCCTCCGACCTCACCGTGCTCACCGAACGCATCAAGCGTGTCCGCGAACGCGCTGAGATACTCGCCGAACCTCTGCGGGCGGCCATCGAAGACCTTGAGCAGGAGAAGCAGTCCCTCGCCCTGCTGGAAAGTTCCCTTACCGGACAGAAAGGCAGTTCTGCCGCCAGCCTGCTCCGCAAGGTGCGCCAGGCCAGGGACCGCATCATCGAGCTCCAGCAGTACTATACCCTCACCCTGAACCCGGTGCGGGACCTCATCAGCACTCTGCAGGACCGCATCGACACCCTGGTGAAGCAGATGCCCTCCCTGTGGAACGACTACTATTTCCAGTCCTCCGGCCATGTGTATGACGTGGTGGCCTGGAAGAAGGACTTCCGCAACCTCGATTCCCTGCGCGAACTCTTCTCTCTCCGCCTCAGCACCGAAGTCCCGAACAATCTGAAATCCCTCGCCATCCTCATCATCCACGCATCTCTGGTCCTGGGCGTGCTCTTCCTGCTGGCCACGGCCCTGCGCAAAGTCGTGCGCGACAGGATGCCCCTCAGCATGCTCCGCGGCCTCGACCGCACCCTGAGGAACAGCGGCATATGGATAGCCCTGGGCGTTGCCCTGCACATAGCCTCGTGGAGCGACGGCAAGCTCTACCAGATGGTGGCCACGCTGGGCGTCATGTGCCAGTGCTGGGGGCAGATGCTCCTCGCCTGGGACCTCTACGACTTCGAGAACGTGGAACGCCCGAAGCTTTCCCCGCTCTGGCCCATGTTCCCCATCCTGCTCGCCGGTATGGCCCTCCTGAACTTCGACCCCTTCCCGCTGTTCATCGGCGTGGCCTGGGTCTGCGTGCAGATATTCGACCTGTGGAGGGCGCGCCGCCGCTCCCTGCCCGAAGGACGCCTGCCGAACATCATCATGCGCCTGCACATGGTGCAGCTCTGGATAACGCTCCTCATCAGCGTGGCCGGCTTCTCCCGTCTGGCCATCCTCATCAGCATGCTCTGCACCTCGGCCGCGGTGACGACGATGCTCTGCGTGGCCCTGTTCAGAGTGGAAGCGCGCATCGAATCCTATCTGCCCCAGGAAGGGCCTCGCGCCGTCATTTCCAGCCTCGTCATGGCGCTCGTCATGCCTCTGGTTCTCATGCTGGCGGCCCTCGCCTCCCTGCTGTGGATACTGGCCTATCCTGGCGGCTACTTCCTCATCCAGCATCTGGCCAACATGGGCTTCAGCATAGGCAGCTTCTCGCTGAACGCCATGCAGATATTCAGCGTGTTCATCGCCTTCTACCTCACGCGAACCCTGCTCATCGTGGGCAACACGCTCATGGCAGGCATGCAGAACCAGATATCGCGCATCTCCGTCTCTCTGCTCGCCCCCATCCAGATAATCTATAAATGCGTGCTCTGGGGCATCTTCGGCCTCTACGCGCTCAAGGCGCTGGGCTTCAACCTCTCCAGCCTCTCCATGATAGCCGGCGGCCTTTCCGTAGGCATCGGTCTCGGCCTGCAGAACATGGTGCAGAACTTCACCAGCGGCCTTTCCGTCATCTTCGGCCAGACCATTCGCGAAGGCGACGTAGTGGAAGTGGGAGGCGTGACCGGCGTGGTGAAAAAGATCAATATCCGCAACACCATGCTCCAGACCTACGACAACGCCATCATCTTCATCCCCAATTCCAGCTTCCTCAGCGGCTCCTTCACCAACTGGACGCATAACGACAGGAAGGCCCGCCAGCAGCTGGCCGTGGGCGTGGCCTACGGCTCCGACGTGGAGCTTTGCAAAAAGCTCATGCTGGATATAGCCAAGGCCCATCCGCAGGTGCTGTTCCGCCCCGAACCCGCCGTGCTGTTCATGAACTTCGGCGCCAGCTCTCTGGACCTCGTCCTCCGCTTCTGGACCCTGTACGACAACGGCGTGAGCGTCTCTTCCGACATACGCATGAAGATAAACCAGGTCTTCGAGGCCAACGGCATCGAGATATCCTTCCCGCAGATGGACCTGCACCTCAGGAGCGGCGACTTCACGGCCTTTGCCGGCCAGCCCGCCCCCAAGGCGGAAGAGCCTGCCCCTGCCGAAAAGGTCTGAGCCCAGTACGAAGAAAGCCCCCGAAAGGGGGCTTTTTCATGCTCAGAAATATCTCACCGGGCTGGACAGCTCGTCCAGCAGGGCCAGTACGCTCCACGCCGTCATGGTGCTGGAACGCGGGTTCTCCGGGTCGGGGAGCGAGGCGAATTCCATCTCGGCGCGGACGCCGAAACCCTGCACATGGATGCGGTGCGTGTTCTCGACGAGGGCCGGATCGCTGGTGATGGTCACGGCCGTGCGCGCCATGCCTGCCGAAGCGGAAGCTGCGGCCACGGCCACGTTCACGTTCTTGGGGAAGCCTGCGATGGCTTCAGCCGCAGTCCCCGCAAAGACCTCCACGCGGCGGTCGGCAGGAAGCTCCTTCCCCTCGAGGAAGGGCGCGCCGTTGAGCGAAGCCGGGGCCTTGAAATTGTCCACGCGGGCTTCGAGCTCCTGGCCGGGGAGGGCCGCCTGCCCGCGCCGGGCCAGCTGGCGTTCGCGGAAGGCCAGCGTGCGCATGAGGTCGAAGCCGCCGATAGCGCCGGAAGCGATGTGGAGCACGCTTCCGCCCTGCTCCGCCGCTTCGCGCAGACGCCGCGCGAAACCTTCATCGGCCAGAACGCCGCCAGAGAGCAGGACGAGCGAAGCGCCGGAACGAAGCACAGCCTCGGCATGCTGGCGGGCCGCATCGCCGCCTGCCGCTTCCACCACGATGTCCGGGCGCGAGGCAAGCAGGGCTTCCATGCTTTCGAAGACCGCACAGCCGAAGCGCCCGGCAAGGGCCTGCGCCTTTTCCGCCGTACGCGCGTACACGCCGGCAAGCTTCCATTTCTCCTGAAGGTCCAGCGATACGCCCTCTGCCACCAGCGAGCCGAGAGCGCCGCAGCCGAGCACGGCAACTGTCTTTCTTTCCATAGAGGATCTCCCTTTGCGGCATCATAGGGCCAGCCTGCATCATACGCAAGCCCGGGCTTGAGTTAGCCGGGCACAGCGGCTATAAAGGGCGCACGGAGGCCTCATGAAATACACCGAACTCGATACCCCTTCCCTGCTCATCGACAAAGCCATACTCGAAAGCAACCTGCGCTTCATGCAGGACTACGCCAACGCCCAGGGCGTGGCCCTGCGCCCGCATACCAAGACCCACAAGATGCCCGCCATAGCCCTCATGCAGATGGAGCTCGGCGCGGCAGGCATTGCCGTAGCCAAGGTGGGCGAGGCCGAAGTCATGGCCGAACACGGCCTGCGCAATATCCTCATCGCCAACGAGATCGTGGGCGAAACCAAGCTCCAGCGCATACGCGCCCTTGCCGAGCAGGGCGTGGACATCGTTTTCGGTGTGGACTGCCCCGAACAGGTGGAAGCGGCCCAGAAGGCCTTCGAAGGCGCGTCCATCCCAGCCCAGGTCTCCATCGAGATAGAAGTGGGCGAGAACCGCTCCGGCATCATCGAAGAGGCGGACTTCCACGCTCTGCTCGACAGCATCGCCGCCTGCCCCGACGTACATCTGCGCGGCCTCTTCTCCCATGACGGCAACAGCTACACCGCGCCGGACATCGAAGCCTGCCGCGCCATAGCCACCGCCGCCATGGAACGCACCGTGCATTTCGCCCGCCTCGCCGAAGGACGCGGCATGAAGCCCGAAATGGTGAGCTTCGGCTCCACCCCCTCGCTGATGCACGGCTTCGACCTCGTCCCCGGCATCACCGAACTGCGCCCCGGCACCTATGTGCTCATGGACGCCTCCCAGGCCAATGTCATCGGCACGCAGGAACGCTGTGCCGCCACGGTGCTCGCCACTGTGATGAGCCGCCCCACGGCTGACCGCGTCATCCTCGACGTGGGCGCAAAGGGCCTCACCATGCAGGAACGCACCCAGGGCATCTGCTCCGCCCCGGGCAAGGGCCTCATCAAGGAATGGCCCGGCGTGAGCATCGCCGACGTGTACGACGAGCACGCCATCATCTACAGCCGCGAATTCCGCGAAGGCACGCGCATCGGCGACAAGGTGCGCATCATCCCCGTGCATATCTGCCCTGTGTGCAACCTTTACGACAGGGCCTGGCTCGTGGACGGCGACGAAGTGACCGCAGAACTCGAGGTAGCCTGCCGCGGCAGACTGCATTAAAACAGAAGCTCCCCGCATGAGCAGGGAGCTTTCCATATTTCCAGGGCGGCTTCGGCCGCCTTCTTTTTTTGCTGGGACTCAGCGCAGTACCAGGCCCTTGGCGTAGCTGTGGATGCCGTTCGCTATGCCCTGAGCCATCTGCTGGCGATACTGGGGAGTCTTGAGGCGCAATGCCTCGGACTTGTTGGAGCAGTAGCCTATCTCCACGAGCACGCTGGGCATGGTCGAACCCACCAGCACGAAGAAGGGCGCGCCCTTCACGCCTCCGTCCTGTATCTTATACTTCAGCTTCTTGAGATAACCCACGGTGCTGGCTTGGATGCAGTCGGCAAGGCGGCGGGACTCCGCCGTGCGGGCGCCGCGGAGTATCTCGGAAACGACCTTGTCCATATCGCCGAGGCGGCTGCTGTTGGCGTTTTCTATGGTCGCGAGGCGGCTGGCAGAACTGGTGCGGGCGAAGTCGAGGATATAGGTCTCGAAGCCCGAAGCCTTGGTGTTCTCGCAGGCGTTCACATGGATGGAGACGAAGAGGTCGCCCTGCATGTTCTTGCCCTTGCGCACGCGTTCGCCCAGTGCCAGCCACTTGTTGCTGTCGCGCGTGTACTTCACAGTATAGCCGCGCTTTTTCAGTATCTCACCGAGGCGCTTGGCTACGTCGAGGTTCACGTCCTTTTCCACCACGCCGTGATGTATGGCGCCGGGATCATGGCCGCCATGCCCTGCGTCGATGACCACAGTGCGCACGGCAAGGCCGAGCTGGGCGGCGAGGTTCTGGGCTATGGGCTTGCCCTTGGGCGCAGGAGCGCGGGCAGGAGAGACTCCTTTCTTCGGCTCCGGCTTGCCGGCCTTCCCCTTTTCGGGCGCGGGCTTCTTCGCAGGAGCTTTCTTCAGGTCCTGCTTCCCTGCGTCCTTCTTCTTAGGTTCGGGCTTCCTGGCTTCCGCTTTTTTCGCTTCCGGCTTCTTTGGCGGAACGTTTTTCGCCCCGGCTTTGCCCGGTCCAGCTTCCGCTTTCTTCTCCGGCTTCTTGCTCATCTTCGCCAGATAGGAAGCCGCCGGAGCGACGTGGTCGGACTTCGGATAGCGGTTCCGTATGCGCTCAAGATGGGAGCGGGCCCTGGCCGGATCGCGAAGGTTCTCGTTATAGAGCATAGCCGAGCGGAAAAGCGCATCGTCGGCAAGGGCGCTGTCGGGATAGGAGCGCACGGTCTGCTCGTAGGCCGCGGCGGCGCGGCGGGCGTCGGAAGTCGTGCGGGTCACGCGGAAGCGGCCTTCCAGAGCCACGCCATAGCGGTACAGCGCCGCAGAGCGGAGCCGCCACTTGGGGTTCCTGTCGTGCGCTCTGCGGAAAGCATCGGCGCAGGCCTGCCATTCTGCCGCGCTGTGCCTGCCTTTATGCAGGCTGGCCAGCTGAGCCTTGGCCCGCTCGTAGTCGGGCGGGTTCGCGGCCATAGACGGCGCAGGCGCACACATGAGGCACGCCATGACGAAGCAGAACAGGATAAGGGACAGGCGACGGAACATAGGACGGCAGGATACCAGAATTTTTCAGCATTGTCCTGTACGCCCCTGCTCCTGTCAATGGAAAAAATCTTTCAGCTCTTGAGCTAGGGAAAGATTTTTAAAAAAATTTCTTCATCGCCGTATTTTTCTGTTGACACTTCCCCCATTCTCCTATACAAACGCTTTCGTTCCACCACGCGGGAGTAACTCAGTGGTAGAGTGCAACCTTGCCAAGGTTGAAGTCGCGGGTTCAAATCCCGTCTCCCGCTCCAGATATATGGGCCCATGTCATGCATGGGCTTTTCTGTTCTCTTCAATTTCCTGCCTCATAAAAGAACGAGGGTGGAATGTTGAAGTCGCCATATAGCTAGAAGGCCCGCTTCTCTACGGAGAGGCGGGCTTTCTGCGTTATCGGGCATGGAAAGTACCAGTCGAACGAGTCTTTCTTCCTGTGCCACGCTCAACTATGCAGAAGGCCCCCTCCGTTGCCGAAGGGGGCCTTCATTATGGTATCAGCTCAGCAAGATTACTTAGCGGGGGTCATCTTGTAGCGATAGATTTCGTGGATTTCCTTGTCGTAGCCGGGGTACATGCCCTTACCCATGCCGAGAACGATGCGGGCGCCGCGGTTCTGGTGGACGAGGAGGTCGCCGGTGGCGGGATCGACGCAGAGGCCTTCGATTTCACCCTGCTTCAGAGCTTCGGTGAGGGTCTTTTCGAGGATCACAGGAGCGTTGGTGGCAGAGGAAATGTCGATGCGGTAGATGTGGTCGGGTTCGTTGTCGTCGGCGGTGCCGTCGTCAGCGGTCATGAGGATGGAGCCGTCGTAGTAGTAGATACCCTGGATCCACTGGGGAACGGGCTGCATATGCACCTTGCGGAGATACTTGCCGTCGAGGTCGTATTCATACAGATGGCGGCCGGATTCTTCGCCCACCCAGGAGCACATCCACACGGTGCCCTTCACAGGGTCAACGGTGATGCCGGAAGCTTCGACCTGGCCGGAAGCTTCGTTGAAGGGGAAGGTGCGCACGAATTCGAGGGTGTCGGCATCATACACGGAGACCTGGATGTCCTTGCCCACGCCGTCCATGAAGTTTTCAACGCAGGTGTAGATTTCGCCGTTGTAGATGTCGATGTCGCCGAAGTGGTTGACGGGCTTGGCAAAACCCTTTTCGAAGGGCTTCATGTTCTTCTTGACCAGCTTGCCGGTCTTCATGTCGTACTTGTACAGAGCCTTGGAGCAGCTGATGTACATGTACTTGCCGTCGCTGCACACGCCCTGACGGCCTTCGACCTTCATGACGTCGGTGAGCTCATAGGTCCACTTGGGGGACATGTCGGGTTCGGGAAGAGCATAAGCCTGAGCGGAAAGGCCGAGCATCATGACGGCGGCAGCAGCGGAAGCGAAGAATTTCTTCATACAACATCTCCTCAGAGTTGCATTGGTGAGCGCCCAAAATGGGAGACTCTATTTGCGGCGCATATTATACTTCCCTGCAATACAATTCAATGCCTTTTCTGTATATTTCGCATATCTTTCCTGCAGAAATGCAACCAACCATTTGTTTTCAATAGAAAACTTTTTTATTTCCCTTGAAAGGACGAGCCCTGTTCAGCCCTCATCCACCGCCCTTTCGGCATGGATGACGACCTCCATGCCCTCTGCGATGGAACGCGTGACCATGCATCCTTTGACGACGGAAAGGCATTCTTCCAGCACTTCGGCATCCTCGTCGTCCACCTCCACCTTCACGTCCAGCTCTATGCAGTCGAACCACGAAAGGTCCATTTTCTGAACCCTTGCCACACGGGCCTTGCCGAAGATGCGATGCTTTTCCACGCCGCGGGCAAGGAGCGCCGTGCTCAGCGTGCCGCACCAGCAGTTCAGGCAGGAGGCCTCCAGCAGAGCCGAAGCCGTGCCGCGCCGCCTGTCCGGCCCTACGGAGCTGAAATCGGCGCGGATATCGCCGAGGAGCGGATGCCCCGTGCGGATGACGAAGCCCTCAGCCGTCTGTTCGTATTCTGCCATATAGTCTCCTGAAGAACGTAGGATATGAAAAAAGGCAGGGTGGCCCTGCCCTATTCTGCGCAGAGCCTGCGCACCAGAGAAAGAAAATCTTTGCGGGGTATCTCCTCCGCACCAAGGCGGAGCATATGCGGCGTAGCCTGCTGGCAGTCGATGAGCTCCACGCCCTGCGCCCTCAGCTGTTCCACGAGGAAAACGACGGCCGCCTTGGACGCGTAGGGCCGCAGATGGAACATGGATTCCCCGAAGAAGACGCGGCCCAGCTTCACGCCGTAAAGGCCGCCCGCGAGCTCGCCGTTTTCCCATACCTCCACGGAATGGGCATGCCCCAGCGCATGCAGGCCGATATAGGCATCGACCATATCCGGCACTATCCATGTGCCGTCCTGCCCGGGGCGAGGCACTTCCGAACAATGGCGTATGACGCGCTCGAAGCAGGAGTCCACGCTGAAGGTGAAATCCCGCGCCTGCAGAGAACGGCGCAGGCGCGGGTTCACATGGAGTTTTTCGGTGAAAAGCACACAGCGCGGGTCCGGCGACCACCAGAGTATGGGAGAATCCTCGTCGTACCACGGGAATATGCCGCGCGAATAGCCGAGCATGAGGCGTGCAGGCGTGAGGTCGCCCCCGGCCATGAGCAGGCCGTCGGCAGGAGCTTCTTCCGGCTTAGGGAAGAAAAGCGGCCCGCCCGGGGGCATCCACGCCAGCTTCCTCGACATGGCTTACGCCTTCTCTGCCGTGAGGCTGAGGTGTTCGGCTTCGGGGCTTTCGGCATGCACACGCACTCTGCCGCCCTTTTCGAGCCCGCCGAAGAGCAGGAGTTCGGCCAGCCTGTCTTCCACTTCCGTGCGGATGACGCGCTGGAGCGGGCGTGCGCCCATGCGCGGGTCGAAGCCCTTGTCGGCCAGCCATTCGCGCGCTTCGGGCGTGAGCTCCAGAGAAACGCGCCTGTCTTCAAGGCCGGGCCGGAGCGCGGCTATGGTCTTATCGACGATGGAACCCATGAGTTCGCGGGACAGCGAACGGAAGGGTATCATGGCATCGAGGCGGTTGCGGAACTCGGGGCTGAAAGCCTGCTCCACGGCTCCGGCACTGCGGTCGGACGCCTTGCTGGAGGAACAGAAGCCCACGGGCGACTGCGCCATCTCGCGGGCGCCGGCGTTGGTCGTCATGATGATGACCACGTTGCGGAAGTCGGCCTTGCGTCCGGTATTGTCCGTGAGCGTGGCGTAGTCCATGACCTGCAGGAGCACGTTATAGACGTCAGGGTGGGCCTTTTCCACTT
>JAZQMJ010000347.1:0-1914 GCA_045543435.1 Mailhella sp. | reverse complement strand
GCCAGTCGTGCTGCGCGAGACCGGCCGCGGCGTCCCAGACGCGGAACGTGATCTTCTGGTCCGAGCCCCACTTGACGAGCTGGGTTAGCTCGAACTCGAACGGGGTGTATCCGCCGGAGTGCTCGCCGAGCTTCGTTCCGTCGAGCCAGCAGGTGGTGTCGTGGTCGCTCGCACCGACGACGAGGAAGACTCTCCTGCCCTTCCACTCCGCGGGCACGGAGATGTCGCGGCGGTACCAGCCGACGTCGGCCTCGTCCTTCACTCCGGACGCGGGCGAGCCCCAGCCGAACGGAACGAGAATGCGCTGCGGAAACTTGTCGTCCGCAGCCTCCTGCCACTTCTCCCCGACTCCGGCGTCCGCCCTGTCGGACGCGAACAGCCAGCTGCCGTTGAGGTTCCGCCAGTCGCCGCGCTCCCAGTCGGGACGAGGATGCTCGGGAAGCGGAATGCCCGGATTTTCAGCAAAAACACCGAACGCGCAGACGGACGCGAACGCCAGGATCAGATTTTTCATGGTACTCTCCCCTATTTTGAACATTGGGGACATTATACTATATTGACGCCGGCCTAGTCCACCCCGTCAAACGAGGGGGGTATGGCCAACGCATTAAAAGCCGATCCTTCCCCTTCGGGGCCCCTGGATCGTTTTTTAATGCGTTGGAAGTGTCTCAGCAACCAGCAGCCAGCAGCGCAGTGTCCAATCCGGATGGTCGTGGCGCGTCTAGTGCGACCCTAGGACATACTAGGGGCAACAAATCGGCCGCGCCCGATCATCTTTTGTGCGTAGGCATCGAGCCTACGCTCCGATGGCTTTTCCCTGCATGCGGGCTGAGGCAGTGTTGATGCTCTTGCCGATCATGAGAAGCAGTTCCCGCGACTCGGCCTGCAGCGACTCGACGGCATCGCCAGGAAACAGCCTTGCAGCGAAAAGCAGCCAGACCCTGGATTCCTTCAGCTCCTTCAGGCGTCGCTTCGCTCCGAAGTGTCTCAGCAGCCAGCAGCCAACAGCGCAGCGTCCAGTGGGAAGCGGACGTGAATCCACACTTCACTGGTTGCTGGCTGCTGGCTATTGGAACACTTCGGCCGCAGGCCGCCTCGAGGAAAGGTCGAGGGCGAGGCGGGAAGACCTCGCGGAGAACCTCGCGATGCTCAGACACGTCGTGCTGAACGTGCTGCGGCTGGACAAGTCGGTCTTCGGAGGAATCAGCGTGAAGCGAAAGGAACTCGCATGGGACGACGACAAGCTGCTAAAGCTGATGGCGGCGGCATAGGGCGGGAAGAAGACTTCAAGGCGACTGCATCGAACCCGCGCGGGCTCGATGCCCGCGCGTTCACAAAAAGGACGGGCGCGCCCGATGAATGCGCCTTGGACGCCTCCTGAAAGTCCAAGATGCGCGCCACGACCGCCCGGATTGGGCGCTGATCACTGGTTGTTGGCTGCTGAAACACTTCCAACGCATCAAAAATTCGTTCTACACCGCGTCAGCGGGGAGAAGGAATTTTTGATGCGTTGGCCGTACCGGGGCGGCGTGGTCGGCCGGATGTGACGGATAAATGTGGTATAATATCCGTGGTCAACTGAAGCACGAAGGAGGTTTTTGATGAGCTCGGCAAGGAGAAAGGACCTGGGGACGTTGAGGGCGCTGGGGCGCCGGACGGAGTCGCCGAAGGACTACGATCCGTCGGTGCTCGAGGCGTTCTCGAACAGGCATCCCGGGAGGGACTACTGGGTGACGTTCACGGCGCCCGAGTTCACGACGCTCTGTCCCAAGACGGGCCAGCCGGACTTCGCGACGCTGACGATACGCTACCTCCCGGCGAAGGCGCTCGTCGAGTCGAAGTCCCTCAAGCTCTATCTGTTCGGATTCCGCAACCGCCGCGACTTCCACGAGGATGTCGTGAACGTGATATACG
>JAZQMJ010000346.1:0-1926 GCA_045543435.1 Mailhella sp. | reverse complement strand
ACCACAAGAAGCCCAAGCCCCACTCTCCCCGCCCGCCCCGCCATCCGCGCTGGAAAATCCCCTAAGCATATAAAAAAAGGCCGAAGCCCCTCAGGACTCCGGCCTTCTTCGTTTACTCGTGTTTGCCGCGCACATGGCCATGCGGGCCGCGCGGCAGATGTTCGCGGTGATGCTCGGGGTGATGCTCCCGGGCCGCCCTGCTCCGCCGCGAGCCGGAGTCCTCCATGGAGCGGCTGTCGTAATGCGCCCACAGGGCCTCGCCGTGCGCTTCCCAATGTTCGGCGCGGGGGCGGCGTTCGTGATGAGGCCCGCCGTGGCTTTCAAGGTCATGGGCGTGCGGCCTGCCCACCAGCGGGCGGAAGGCCTGTTCCTTCTGGTCGAACTCGAGGAGCTCGCCGCTCTGCAGGTCGAAATACCAGCCGTGCAGGGCGAGCCGCCCGGCCTCCACGGCTTCCTTCACCCACGGGAAGGTGAGCAGGTTCTCCAGCGAGAGACGCACGCTCCACAGCTCGCAGGCGCGGGCCTTGTCCGCAAGGCTGGCCCCGCCCATGCCCTCCTCGGCCTGCTCCAGCGCACGCACCGCCACCTTCACCCACGGGCCGATGAATTCGTCCTCTTCCGCTTCGGGCAGATGTTCGCCCGCAAGGATGCGCGCCCGCGCCGAGACCAGAGCCTTGATGCCGCCGCAGCAGGCGTGCCCCATGACGATGATGTCCTGCACCTTGAGGTGCTTCACCGCGTACTCGATGGCCGCGTTCTGGCTCAGCGCGCCGCCGCCCGGAACATAGGGATGCACGAGGTTCGCCACGTTGCGCAGGATGAAGAGGTCGCCGGGGCGGCTGTCCGTGAGAAGCGCAGGATCGACTCGCGAATCACTGCAGGCTATGACCAGCGCCTGCGGCTTCTGCCCGCTCTTCAGCTCCTGGAAGAGCGGCTCGTCCGGGTGATACCAGCGGTGCTGGAATCGGCGGAAGCCGGAGGAAAGCCGGACGATGAGCGGATGCTGGGTACGGTCGGGGCGATGGGAAGGGAGGATGCGCAGGGACATGGGGACTCCGAAAAGGCTTGCGGCAGAACTAGAGTTTTTTCATAGTACACAGCTGGGCTTTTCGATGCAATCAAAAATTATTCTTGACAGGCCTCACAGTTTTTCGCTATGTTCGCTCCAACGCAAAGGGGAGTAACTGGAGCCGAGTGCTCCGGGCAATGTCAACAGCATGTCGCGACGTATCCGCGGCTGGCATTGCCGTCAGCCCGCTGACTGATGAGTGAGACCTTCGCGGCAATGTGTACGTTGCCGGGAGGTCTTTTTTGTTTCCTTCCGGCGGGGAACTTCTGGAGGAATCATAACATGATGATTTTTGGTCACTCTCTTATCGAGGTCGGCGTTTTCTGTGCCCTCGTCATCGGCTGTCTGTGGTACGACCTTCATTCCCACGACGACAGCAAGCCCGTTACCGCGAAAAGCGCTGCCATGTGGACGGGTATCTGGGTCTCCCTCGCTTTCGCCTTCGCCGGCTACATCGGCTTCACGGAAGGTGTCGATCAGATGCAGCTCTTCATCGCTGGCTACCTGCTCGAAGAATCTCTTTCCGTTGACAACCTTTTCGTGATGATGGCTATCTTCACGTCCTTCGGTATTAAGGACGCCTATCAGCACCGCGTGCTGTACTATGGCATTCTCGGTGCCGTCATTATGCGTCTTCTCTTCGTCGCTGCCGGTTCCGGTCTCATCAAGCTGTTCGGCCCCTACGCTCTTGGTGCCTTCGGCTTCTTCATTCTCTGGACGGCCTTCAAGATGTTCCAGGGCATGAACAAGCACGAAGAAAAGGAAGAAGTGGACTACTCAAAGCACTGGGCTGTGAAGTGGACGCAGAAGTTCATGCCCATCCATCCCCAGCTCCATGGCCACGACTTCTTTGTGCG
>JAZQMJ010000345.1:0-9307 GCA_045543435.1 Mailhella sp. | reverse complement strand
CGCTTGGCCTCCGACTTAAGGGCGCGAAGGTGTTTTACGTTGACCCGCGCCGCACCCGCACCAGCGACTGGGCCGACCAGCAACTCCAGCCCAAGCCCGGCACCGACGGCGCGCTCGTGCTCGGCGTCATCCGCTTCCTGTTCGAAAACGGCCTCATCGACGAAGAGAAGGCCCGCCTGACCGTGCCTGAACTCGACCTCCTTCGTGAGGACGCCGCCGAATATACGCCTGAGAAAGTCCAGGAGATCGCCGGCATCGCCCCGGCCGAGCTGGAAGCCTTCGCCCGCGCCGTCGGCGAGAGCGACCGCACCATCGTGTGGTTCGGCGGATCCGTGTGCCGCTACACCAACGGCATACCCACCGTGCGCGGCATCATCCTCCTGCAGGGCATCACCGGCAACATGATAGGCGAAGGCCGCGGCGTGCTCACCATGCACAGCGGCAAGCCCGGCGGCGAGCATGAGTTCGTGGAAGCTATGGCAGGCCATGTGAAGGGCAGCAAGATGAACTTCCGCCGCCTGCGCCTCGCCATGGACAAGGGCCGACTCGACATACTCTTCCTCAACTCCTCCTACCGCCGCTACCCCGACGCCAAGGGCGTGCGCAAGTCCATAGAGAAAGTGCCCTTCGTGGTGCATTGCGGCTTCTTCATGACGCCGGAAGCCGAAGTCTCGCACCTCTTCGTGCCCATGACCTTCGGCCCCGAGAGCTCCGGTTCCGGCTACGGCAACGAGAAGGAAGCCGTGTGGCGCGACAAGATAGTGGAAGCCCCCGGCTCCTGCGTGCCCGCATGGAAATTCTACGGCGACGTGGGCAAGGCCCTCTTCGGCGAGAAGTACCCCTACTTCGCCAGCCCCGAGGCCATGTACGACAAGTTCTGCGAAGTCGTCCCCTCCTGGAAGGGCCTTTCCCGCAAGCGTGTGGCGGCTTCGCCCGACGGCCTCGTGTGGCCCATCTTCGAAGAGGACGGCCCCGAACTGCTTGGCTGCACCTTCCGTGAAGGCAAGCTGAACACCCCCGACGGCACCATGATAGTGAAGGACCGCGTGTTCGGCCGCATCACCTGGACGGCCCCCAAGGGCAGCCCCTACGCCAAGGGCGCGAAGCCGGAATTCCCCCTCGTCTTCACGCAGGGCAAGGTGGTATGGCACTGGCAGCACACGCTGACCAACTACGCCCCCTCGCTGGCCCAGTTCTCCCGCGGGCGTACCGTGAGCGTACACCCCGAGACCGCGAAGCAGATAGGCGTGAAGGACGGCGACCGCGTGTTCGTCGAAACGCCTGCGGGCAAGGTGGAGGCTGTGGCGGAAGTCACCAGCCGCGTCCTTCCCGGCACTGTGTTCACGCCTTCCCATTTCTGCCCCGACACTCCGCTTGAAGCCAACCGCAGCGAGCCTGTGAACTGCATAGTCCCCAACTCGTGGGACCGCATCTCCGCCCAGCACAACGGCGTGGGATGCAGGCTGGTCAAGGCCTGAGCATAAGCCGCTCCCTTCTCCTCGAAGGAGAGGGGGCTGTTTCAAGCGAACAAGATTTCTCTGGAGGTTCTCGTGTCCCGCTATGTCATGGCGATAGATTCCGGCAGATGCATCAACTGCAAGGCCTGCATCGTGGCCTGTCAGCAGAGGAACAAGGTGCCGGGCGGCAAGAGCCGCAACTGGGTGAGGGAACTGGACGACGAAAGCCGCAAGAGCGGCGTGAGCGTCCAGCCCGGCGCGTGCATGCACTGCGACCACCCCGTATGCGTGTATGCCTGCCCCACCGGCGCTACCTATAAAGGCCCGGACGGGGCCGTGGAAGTGGATAAGGACCGCTGCATCGGCTGCGGCTCCTGCATCAAGGCCTGCCCCTACGGCGCGCGCTTCAAGAACGACGTCACCGGCACGGCCGACAAGTGCGACTACTGCCGCGAGCATTCCGCCCCCGGCCAGCTCCCGGCCTGCGTTTCCGTGTGCACCACGCACTGCCGCGTTTTCGGCGATGCCGACGACCCGAACAGCGATGTGGCCAAGCTCCTCGCTTCCCGCAAGAAGGTCTATGTGGCCGCCAAGGACTGCGATACCAAGCCCACGCTCACCTATCTCGATTCCACCACGCCTACGGACTGGCCGCAGGCTGTGGACAGCCCCGCGCCCATCAAGCTCATGGAATACGCTTCCACCGGCGTGAAGTGGACGGCCGGCGCGGCCCTTGCCGGCGTCATCGGCGTGTTCTTCAAGCAGCTCGTCCTGCCTTCCGACCGCGAGCACGGCCATGCTGACGACAGCCACGATACGAACAAAGGAGGTCAGGCATGATTCGCCGCCATTCCCGCTCCGCCATCTTCATGCACTGGAGCAACGCCGTGTGCTGGCTCTTCCTGTTGTTCTCCGGCTTCGCCCTTCTGGACAATCCGTACATGCAGCCTGTCGCTCAGGGCTGGGTGGATCTCTGGAACGGCCTCGTGGGCGGCCCCTTCCAGCTCCTGAACGCGCACGTCGTCGTGGGCGGCGTGTGGGTGATGCTCTACACCGTGTATCTGCTCTTCCGCTTCAAGGGCGAGGCTCTGCCCTTCCTGAAGGAGATAACCGACCTGCACCCCGCTTCCGACATGACGTGGTGCATGCGCAAGGGCCTGCGCCTCACCATCGGTGAGAAGGTCATGCGCAAGATGGGCATGGAGACTGAACTCCCCGCCCAGAGCTTCTACAATGCCGGCCAGAAGCTGGCCGCCATAGCCGCCGTGCTTTCCAGCCTCGGCCTTGCCGTTACGGGCATACTCATGGTGCATATGGCTGGCGATGCCGGAACCGAAGAGATCCTGCAGTGGTGCCTGCTCGTGCATTTCCTCTGCGCGGGCCTCATGGCCATAGTCCTGCCCATCCACATCTACATGGCGGCGCTTGCCCCCGGCGAAGCTCCCGCCCTGCGCTCCATGTTCACCGGATTCGTGCCCAAGGCCTTCGCCAAGATGCACAACCCGCTGTGGTATAAGAAGCTCAGCGAAAAAGAGTAGAGCAGACTGACATATCGAAAAGGCCGTGATCTCGAAAAGGGGGTCACGGCCTTTTGTTTTGGCTGAGGATTTCAGGGGCAGAGAGCTTTATCCTTCATAGGCGTGAGTCCTTGAAAAGTACGATTGATAAAAGTTAGTATAATATAACTATTGTCACAAAGGCGCAGTCTGCAGGGAGCTGTCCTTTACCCTTTCTGTATCTTATGGCATAGTTGCGCTATGTTTTAACGCGAGGTGTACGCTATGCCAGCCATCGTCCCCGAACATTCCCGCCCGCTTCTCGAAGCCCTTTCCGGCGGCTCCACTTTCGAGGTGGACAGCCATGTCTTCTCCGCCGATGACGACTGGCTCATGGCCATAGGCTACCCGCAGGAAGGCGAGTTCTCCACGGAGAGGCTCGAAGCCGCCATACGGAAGGCCGTGGCGCAGACCGGGGCTTCGGAATGCTTCGTCATCGCTCCGGAACTGCCGGACCGCCTCAAGGGGCATGAGCTGGACAGCGACGTCTATTACACGCTGGATGCGGCCTCGCCCACTCCGGAGAAGCTCCGCCGCCATGTGCGTCGCGCCGGCGAGGTCCTGCGCGTGGACGAGACGCGGGAGTTCACCGCTGAACACCGCCGCCTGTGGACAGAGTTCATGGGCCGCCTCGCTCTGCCGCCGCGCATACGCCAGCTCTATGCGGGTACGGCTTCGGCCCTGCGCGGCCCTGCCGACCTGCGCCTGCTCAATGCCTGGGATGCCGAAGGCCAGCTTGCCGCCTGCCTCGTGCTCGACTACTCCCTGCCGCATCATGTGGGCTACATACTCGGCGCACATTCCAAGGCCCATTATGTCCCCCATGCTCCCGATCTGCTTTTCGCCGAGATGAAGTCCCGCGCCCTCGCGGAGGGCAAGGGCACCATCCTGCTCGGCCTCGGCGTTAACGAAGGCATCACGCGTTTCAAGCTCAAGTGGGGAGGCGTACAGGACGCCCAGTACCGCCTCGCTTCGTGGGAGGTGGCCAGGAGCGACGGGCAGGAGCTGGCCGACGCCGTGGTGAACATGCTCCTTTCCTCCGGCTCTGTCTCGCGCTGGGAGTTCGTGGACAGTCTGCCCAAACAGCGCGAATGCGCCATGCTCTGGCGTCTGGACAAGAACGGGCGCACCTCGTGGATAGGCGGCTCGGCCCATTTCTTCTGTACTTCCTTCGAATATTCCCTGCGGCGCCTTTTCGAGAACGTGGACACTGTCCTTCTCGAAGGCCCTATCGATTCCGAGAGCATGGACGAGGTCGATCGCATCGGCCGCAGTCCCCTGCCTGATGCGCCGCGCGTCATCGACCGCCTCACCGAGGAGGAGATTCGGCAGGTGGAGCGCATCGTTTACGGCCCGGAAGGCTGGTGGGCGCGTATCACCGGGAATATCCAGCCCCGCCGTGTGGATGTGCGCGAAGTGCTTGCCACGCGCCGCCAGTGGTCGGCCTTCTTCACGCTGTGGACGGCCTTCCTCGAACGCAACGGCTGGAACAATTCCGTCGATCTCGAAGTGTGGGACACCGCCCTCGACATGGGCAAGTCCGTCATGGGCATGGAAAGCCTTGCCGAGCAGATAGCCTCGCTCGAATCCGTTCCCATGGACCGCATAGTCCGCTTCATGCAGGACTGCCGCTTCTGGCCCGCCTGGATGAGGAACAACCGCAAGAGCTACCTGATGGGCGACCTCAAGGGCATGATGGGCACGACGGCGGAATTCCCTACCATCGTCAACGCTGTCATCGGCGTGCGCGACCAGCGTTTCCGCGAACGCATGCGGCCCTATATCGAGCGCGGCGGGGCGGCGGTGTTCGTGGGTACGGCGCATATGGTGAACCTGCGCCGCATGCTGGCCGAGGACGGCTTCACAGTCACGCGCGTGATGCCTACGCTGAAGCACAGGCTGTACGCATGGATGCATCGCCTCGATGAACTGGTGTTCCCCGGCAACCCCGATGCTCCGGCGTACGAGGCCGCGCCGCAGAACGTGCGCTCCTCTGCACTGCGCAGTACGGCGGGCAAGGCTTCCGGCGGGCCGTCTTCCGGCCGCCTGCTGGCCGACCTTGGCGCGCGTGCCGTGGTGGCGGAACAGCTGCCCGACTATGTGCGTGCCGTTTCCAGCAATACGCTCAAGTCCTGCGAAGGCTTCGCCGCGTGGGTGTCGCAGGGGAGCATCATCCTTGTCGGCTTCCCTGCGGAGGACGAGATCTCCGGCGAAGGGCCTTTCTGGGAGAGCGAGGCCTACCTCGGCCGCCTCGACCGCGCTGTGGCGCAGGCCCTTGCCATGCCGGAGCTTAGGCGCATCACGGTACTTGCTCCGGCCGTGCCTTCCGCCGCTCCGGAAAGCGCCGTCATCGAGCGCGACGCATGGTGGTGCATAGATCTGCCTCACAAGCCCGCCCAGAAGCTCCGGAACATGCTCCGCCGCGCCGAACGTGAAGTGAGCATTTCCGTGGAAGAGTGGGGCGGGGACCATGCCGCCCTCGTGGACCATTATCTCAAAGTGCGCACGCTGGCGCCGGGTACGCGGCACATATTCGGCAGAGTAGGGGATTATGTGCGGAAGGCGCCGGATGCCCTGCTCTTTGCCGCCCGCGATGCGAAGGGAGAGCTTCAGGCCATGGCCGTGGGTGACTACAGCGCCATGAAGACGGCCTTCTATATGTTCGCCTTCCGCCGCGACGACTGCCCGCCCGGCGTGAGCGACGCCCTCGTGGCGGAGCTGGCCCGCGAGGCTGAAAAGCGCGGCCAGAGCGTGCTGAACCTCGGCCTCGGCATCGACGGCGGCATTTCCTTCTTCAAGAAGAAGTGGGAAGCGTACGAGGCCATGCCTCACCTTGAAACGAGCTGGACCGTGCAGGGCTAGCGGGGAACTGATATGTCGAAGGATGCCAAGAAGATATTTTCCGGCCTCAAGGGGCCCGGCCTCTGGGCCAGCCTGCGCGAACTCATGCATCCGCGCGAGATAGAATGCCTGCAGGTGGAAGTCACCTCCTGCTGTCCGGGGAAATGCACCTACTGCCCGCACACTACCCGGGCCGACGTATGGAAGTCGCGCCATATGCAGCCAGAGACTTTCGCCGCGCTCTTCCCCATCATGAAGAAGACCGCGCGCGTGCATCTGCAGGGATGGGGCGAGCCCTTCCTCAATCCGTGGTTCATGGATTTCGTGGAGTTGGCCCGTCGTGCCGAGTGTTCCGTGTCCACAACCACCTGCGGCCTGCGCATGGACGAGGAACTGGCCGAGAGCATCGTGCAGAGCGGCGTGGATATCGTGGCCTTCTCGCTCGTCGGCACGGACGAGGAGAGCAATGCCGCCCGGGCCGGAGTGCCGTTCTCGAAGGTCGAGGAGGCGGTGCGCCTGCTCCAGACCGCGAGGAAGAAGCATAACGCCGTGCATCTTGAGATACACCTCGCCTACCTCATGCTTGCTTCCAACGTGGAGGCCGTGCGCGGCCTGCCGAAGCTCATGGAAGAGTGGGGCGTGCATGCCGTGGTGGTCAGCACCATGGACTACATTCCTTCGCCGGAAATGGAGCATGAAGCCTTCGCTCCGCACGAGCGCGAGAAGATAGAGGCCGCGCGAGTGGTGCTGGAAGAGGTGGGGGCAGAGGTGAGGGCCGCCGGGCGCGATTTCTATGCTTCGCTTCCCGCTCCTGAGCCTGCTCCCTGCTGTCGCGAGCGCGCCCACCGCACGCTGTACGCGGATGCTTCCGGCGAGATATCGCCCTGCGTCTATCTCAACGTGCCTATGGATGCCGAACAGCCGCGCCGGACTGTGTTCGGGCAGGTGAACGATACTGACGTTACGGCGATATGGGACATCCCGGAATATCAGGCCTTCCGCAGGGCCGTGGAAACGGCCGACCCTCCTGCCGCCTGCGTTTCCTGCGCCAAGCGTTTCGAAGCGCCTTGCGCCGAGTAGGAGCAGGGGAGGGCGATATTGCCTCAGCTTTTTTGCGGCAGGTGAAATCCACAGAGTCTTCAGGTGCGTTTTTCAGTATTTAATACTGAGAGTTTGCGCTGATGATGGCAAATGTGAAATTTATGGCGTGCGAAACCTTGCCTTTTGCCACCTTAAGGTCTAACACAAGGCGCGAAATAATCTGCCGCAGGGCTTTTCTTGGGGCTCTGTATCGGTGAAATCGAGTGAGGTTTTCGTATGCTCAGCTTCTTTCTCTGCTTCGCGATCCTCGTCATAGGCTACCTTACCTATGGTAAGATGGTGGAAAACACCTTCGGCCCTGATGATCGTGAGACTCCCGCTGTCGCCATCAACGACGGCGTTGACTATGTGGTGCTTCCCCAGTGGAAGCTCTTCCTCATCCAGCTCCTGAACATCGCCGGCCTCGGCCCCATCTTCGGCGCCCTCGCCGGTGCCCTCTGGGGCCCTGTGGTGTTCCTGTGGATCACCTTCGGTACCATTTTCGCCGGTGCCGTGCATGACTTCTTCGCCGGCATGATCTCTGCCCGCCACAACGGCGAGTCCATCTCCGAGATCACCGGCTACTACCTCGGCGACACCATGAAGACCGTTATGCGCGTCTTCGCCGTGGTGCTCCTCATCATGGTGGGCACTGTGTTCGCCGTCGGCCCCGCCGGCCTTCTGGTCAAGCTCTGCAAGGACTCCGGCCTCGACGGCATGTTCCTGAACCCCATGTTCTGGCTCGCCATCGTGCTCACCTACTACTTTATCGCCACCTTCGTCTCCATCGACAAGATCATCGGCAAGATCTACCCCCTCTTCGGTATCTGCCTCATCGTCATGGCTGTGGGCGTGGCTTCCGGTGTGCTCATGAGCTCCGAACATCAGATCCCCGAGATCTGGGACAACTTCCACAGCATGCACCCCGCCAAGACCCCCATCTGGGCCTTCATGTTCATCACCGTGGCCTGCGGCGCCATCTCCGGCTTCCACGCCACCCAGTCCCCCCTCATGGCTCGCTGCATGAAGAGCGAACACCAGGGCCGCTTCGTGTTCTACGGCGCCATGGTGTGTGAAGGCGTCATCGCCCTTATCTGGGCTGCCGCCGCCTGCGCCATGTACCAGGTCGTGGACGGCCAGAACGTCGGCCTTGCCGCCGCTCTGAAGCAGATCCAGCCTGCCGGCGTCGTGTACGAAGTGTGCACCAACACCATGGGCGGCATCGGCGTCACCCTCGCCATGCTCGGCGTGGTGGCCTGCCCCATCACCTCCGGCGACACCGCCTTCCGTTCCGCCCGCCTCGTCATCGCCGACTGGTTCGGCCTGCCCCAGGCCAAGTGGCAGAACCGTCTCCTGCTCTGCATCCCCCTGCTGGGTACCGGCGCTCTGCTGAGCCAGATCGACTACTCCATCGTGTGGCGCTACTTCTCCTGGACCAACCAGACCCTCGCCATGATCGTGCTCTGGGCCGCCGCCATGTACCTCTTCAAGAACAAGAAGAACTACTGGATCTGCGCTGTGCCTGCCACCTTCATGAGCGCTGTGTCCATCACCTACTTCTGCATGGCCAAGGAATGCCTCGGCCTCGTGGTGAAGCTGCCCACTGTCGTTTCCTACGGTGCCGGCATCGTTGCCGCCGTGCTGTTCCTGAGCCTCTTCCTGCGCGCTACCAAGAAGGCCGCATAAAGAACTCTGAGTGACTGAGGGGCGTCGTGCTTGCGCGGCGTCCCTCTTTTTTTTATGCTTTCGGGCCTGTATCCCGACATTTTTCCTTCGGAGCGAAGATGCTGTATCTCAAACCCAGACTTCTGGGCAAAGTCGGACTCGACGATGCCGTTCTCAAGGCCGACAAGAAGTCCTGCGTCCACTGCGGCCCCTGCGGCGTGGGCGAACACGCCCTGTACCTGAACAGCTACTGGCTGGACTGCCGCTGGTATGTTCCTGTGTCCAACATCCAGCGCGCCTACAAGCGCGTGGCCATGAGCAAGGGCGGCTTCACCGGCAAGGGCATGTTCGGCGCCATCCCCTACCTCGTGGTGGAGTACGGCAATGGCGAGGTGAAGCAGTGTACCTTCAAGCATGAACATCATGTGGACATGATGATAGCCGAGATACAGCGCCGCTTCCCCCGCATCAAGACCATGTCCGAGGCCGCGGCGAAGAAGCTGGAAGAGGCCCGCCTCGCCGAGGAGGCCCGCTACAAGAAGCAGCTCAGCCCTCGCGCTGAGGAGACTCTTGCCGAACTGCGCCGCATGCAGGCCTTCCTTGAAGAACGCCCCGACCTAGGCACCCGCCTTGCCGCCGACAGCAAGGCCAAGCGCGTGGACCAGCTGACGAACCCCGCCTACAAGTGGGCGGCGGCCGCCATCTTCG
>JAZQMJ010000344.1:0-4109 GCA_045543435.1 Mailhella sp. | reverse complement strand
TTCAGGAAGGCGTTTCAGCACCCTGCTCTTCCCTGCCCCGTAGGGCTTTCTCAGAACCGCTGTGCCTCAGCGCGAGGTCCGTTTATGCCCAAGACGGGCCGACTTGTCAAACACTTTTTTCAAGTTTTCTGGAAAAAGTTTATCACAAAACCACATCTATTTGTTTTATTTGAATCTTCATGTCATAAAAACTCTATTTCCCATCTCTTTTCCAGCAATTCTGTGAGCAAGGGCATTGTTTTCCTCCCTCTTTTAAAGATATATACGCCTCGCGCCGGTTGAGCGCTCAAACAATAACATGCACCCATTACCATATATAGAGGAGTCCTCTTCATGGAAAAAGCTCCTGAAGTTCTCACGGCTCTCAAGATCCTCGACAAATTCACCAGCGACCAGTGCTGCGGCAAATGCATCTCCTGTCGCGAAGGCACCCGCCAGATGCAGTATCTGCTTTCCGCTTCGGAAACGCCCACGCCTTCCGGGCTCGACATGCACATGATCACCCTACTGGGCAATCTCATCGACCACACCGCCCGCTGCGGCCTTGGCAAAAGCATAGCCCGCCAAGTGCTCGCCGTCCTCAACGGCAAAAGCGAAGCCGAGCGCGTCATCGAAGAATATCTGCCCGGCCCCTACCAGGAACTGCTCTTCTTCCAGATAGACCCTGTACTGTGCAGAGGCTGTTCCAAGTGTGCGCGCAACTGCCCCACGAACGCCATCCACGGCGTCATCAAACAGCCCTACGTCATCGAACACGACAAGTGCATCAAGTGCGGCACCTGCATGATGAACTGCAAATTCGGCGCCATCGCCATCAAGGACTAGCCCTATGGGTATGATGATCATCGACGGCATGCACGTCGAATTCACTGACGAGGCCAACGTTCTGGACGTTATCCGCAAGGCCGGCATCGACCTTCCCACGCTCTGCTACGTTTCCGAGCTTTCCGTGTACGGCGCCTGCCGCCTCTGCACTGTCAAAGACGACGAAGGCCGCTACTTCGCCTCCTGCACGGTCAAGCCTCGCGACGGCATGAACATCCAGACCAACACGCCGGAACTGCACCAGTACCGCCGCCTCCTGGTGGAACTGCTGCTGGCCGCCCATGACAGAGACTGCACCACCTGCCACAGGAACGGCACCTGCCAGCTTCAGGAACTTGCCGAACGCATGGGCATGCGGCATGTCCGCTTCAAAAGCCTGGAAGAGGAGCATCCTGTCGACCTCAGCTCCAACTGCATCGTGCGCGACCCGAACAAGTGCATCCTCTGCGGCGACTGCATCCGCATGTGCGACAACGTGCAGTCTGTGAACGCCATCGACTTCGCCGGCAAGGGCGTAGGCACGCTCGTCACTCCGGCCTACAACAAGAAGCTGGCCGACACCGACTGCGTGGACTGCGGCCAGTGCCGCGTGGTCTGCCCCACCGGCGCCATCTACATCAAAGACCATGTGGACGAGATGTGGGCCCTGCTCTCCGACCCCAAGGTGAAAGTCGTGGCCCAGGTGGCCCCGGCTGTGCGCACTGCCATCGGCGACAGCTTCGGCTTCCCCACCGGCAAGAACGTGATGAACCGCCTCGTGCCCGTGATGCATCGCCTCGGCTTCGATGAAGTGTACGACACGGCCTTCGGCGCCGACCTTACCATCAAGGAAGAAAGCGAAGAGCTGCTGCGCCGCCTCGAGTCCGGCCCCCTCCCCCTCTTCACCAGCTGCTGCCCCGCCTGGGTGCGCTTCTGCGAGAAGAAGTGGCCCGAGCTCGTTCCGAACCTCTCCACCTGCCGCTCCCCCATCCAGATGTTCGGCGCCCTGCTCCGCGCCTACAGCGAGAAGCATCCCGACCCTGACGGCCGCCGCCTCGTTTCCGTGGCCATCACCCCCTGCACCGCCAAGAAGGACGAGATACTTCGCCCCGAATCCCACACCCACGGCGTGCAGGACGTGGACTTCGTCCTCACCACGGAAGAACTCATCAGCATGATAAAGACCTACGGTCTCGACCTGAACAACGTGGAAAAGGACGCCGCCGACATGCCCTTCGGCATCACTTCGGGCGCCGGCCTCATCTTCGGTTCCAGCGGCGGCGTGACCGAAGCCGTGCTCCGCAACTTCGTGCTGGGCCACGACCGCGAAGAGATCAATATCATTAAGAAGATAGGCGTGCGCGGCGACAAGGGCCTCAAGGAATTCTCCTTCGACCATGCCGGCCGCACCATCCGTGCCGCCGTCGTCAGCGGTCTGCGC
The DNA here is from genome assembly GCA_045543435.1 of Mailhella sp. Taxonomy (GTDB): domain Bacteria; phylum Desulfobacterota; class Desulfovibrionia; order Desulfovibrionales; family Desulfovibrionaceae; genus Mailhella. The sequence continues at coordinate 1,864 of JAZQMJ010000344.1, read as the reverse complement.
AACGCCGATGAACTCCTCAAGGCCATCAAGGCCGGCGAAAAGCAGTACGACTTCGTGGAAGTCATGGCCTGCCCCGGCGGCTGCGTCATGGGCGGCGGCCAGCCCGTCCATATCGGGCGCAACGTCTTCCCCGAACGCTCCTCCGGCCTCTACGAAACTGATATCAATATGCAGATCAAGAAACCCAACGAGTTCCCCCTGCTCGAAGCCATGTACGCGACCATTCTCAAAGGCCGCGAACACGAACTCCTGCACAGGAACATGGAAGGGAAGTAAGCGAAGGATGACTGCGAGGGGGAAGGAGAAAATTTGAAAATTTTCCCCTCCCCCCTCGCGCTCCCCCATCCCTTCAAAGACTTTCAATGGCGGAAAAGCAAAGAGGAAGAAGGCGGAACGGATACGCTCTGCGAAGTCTGTTCGTTGAGAACATTTTCAGTCAAAAGTAAAGGCCCGATGCTCTTGCACCGGGCCTTTGCGTTTATGATGTTCGGAGGGATTGCGGCTAGGCCGCGAAGCGTCCGAGGTCGAAGCCTATCTGCCCATGTTCGCGGGCGTGGAAAGCTTTGTACAGGGCTCGTTTGTCCAAGTTTCTGCCTATGAACACGGCCTTGCATGTTTCCTTCTCGGCATCGGAGCCGGTGAGGCAGTACTGGCCGCCCGCCACATCGAAGCGCACCATGAAGTCGCCGGCCTGTACGTTGCCCTTGGCGCGGACGATGTTCCCGAACCTGCCGCGGATCACGTCTTCGAGGAACGGCACAAGGACGCCGGGGGAAGATGCGCTCAGGTCTTCGAGGCTGGCTATGTCCAGCTCTGGCCCAGATTCTTCCGAGGCCTGTTCCCTGATCAGCGAGCCGTCCAGCGAGGTGAGCCAGAGCTTTTCCCACCACTCGGCATCCTGCTGGCCGTAGGGCTGGGAGACCATTTCGGCGTGGGGCGCATGGGAACGCACCACGCTTTCGAGCTCTCTCCGTTCTTCGGAGGGCAGGTTCTCGGCCTTGGAGAAGACCACTGTGCCAGCCGAAGCCAGCTGGTCAGCGAATATCTCCGGGAATTCTCGGGCGTACTGCCGCCAGTTCAGGCTGTCCAGGACTGTGATGGGGCTGAGCAGTTCGATGCGCTCGTAGGCTATCTTGCTCAGGTTGTCCATGATGCGGCTCAGCATGCCCACGCCCGTGGGTTCCACGAGCAGGTAGTCCGGCTGGAGCGCACTTTCGATGGTGAGCACGCTGGTGGCGAAGTCCGTCTTCATGGAACAGCAGATGCAGCCCTGCGTGAGCTCATAGATCTCGACGCCTTCACCGAGGGAGGCGGAAAGGTAGTCGCCGTCAACGCCTACGGCCCCCATCTCATTTTCCATGACCACGAACTTGCGCCTGCTTCGGCGAGCCATCTCACTGATGAAGGTGGTCTTGCCGGCCCCAAGGAATCCTGAAACAACGAGGACTTTCATGGCAGTCTATCAGTCGGAGATCTTCACGACGGGTTTGATGAGGTCGGCAGGCTTGTCGCGCATGAGGAAGAGAGCCTTCTCGACGTCGTTGAAATCGTTGAAGACGTGGGTGGCCAGGGGGCTCACGTCCAGCTTGCCGCTGGCAACGAGCGCGCTCAGCTTTTCCATGCGCAGGCGGCCGCCGGGCATGAGGCCGCCGCTTATCTGCTTATGGCCCATGCCTACGCCCCATTCCACGCGGGGGATGTTCACATAGGTGCCGCTGCCAAGGTAGTTCACGTTGCCTATCTTGCCGCCGGGCTTGAGGGATTTCACCGCAGATTCGAAGGTGCTGCAGTTGCCGCCTGCGACGATGACGCGGTCCACGCCCTTGCCGCCGGTCATGGCGAGGACCTGGTCTTCGATACTGCC
>JAZQMJ010000343.1:0-7697 GCA_045543435.1 Mailhella sp. | reverse complement strand
AAGCTCTTCATCGCCCATGATACTGCATACTCTTGTGTGGGAAAGTAGGCCGATGCCAAGGTTTTCTTTAGAAAGGTCGTCATCATGACGGCCTTTCGTCGTTTAAAAGCCCCGCGCTCCCGTGCCAGATAAACTGTGGCCCGGACGCGGGGCTTTTGTGTGTTTGGGAGGGGCGATACCTCAAGCTGCTATGTAGTGTAAAAAGTAAGTCGATATTCCTTGCATGAGAACAGAACAGCTGGGGATCAGTAAAAACTTGCTTTTCATATTGCAGTATTTCAGCAGCAATCTTTTTCCTGCCGGGCAAAGAAGACCGGATGTCAGGAGGCTTTTTCCCGAACTTTTAGGAAAGCTATAAAAATATTGAGCCGCATATTCCTTTCAGGAAATAGCGTGAGGCGATAACGCAAGTTCGGAAGATAGAAACTGAATGGCTGATAACATACATTAAGAATGATGTTTTAGTGTTTATTCTAGAGTACGCCATTTGACACGGAGTTCATTAGCGTTTACATCTTTCTTATAACTTACAAATAGGAGGCCTCCCATGGAAGATTATCTCAAGCATGCCATCGAGCTGGTCAAGGCTCAGGCTTCTGTTCGAGTCATGTCTGAAGAAGAAATGGCCGATATGATCGCTTCCCTTGCCGCCAAACTGAAGAAACTCGATACCTTTGAAGAGGCTGAAGAGTGCTGTTCCTGTGCCGCCGAAGCTCCTGTTACGGATGCCAAGCGTTCCATCAAGGAAAAGAGCATCGTCTGCCTTGAATGCGGCAAGACTTTCAAAGTCATCACCAAGAAGCATCTTATCCTTCATGGTCTCGACGCGGCTTCCTACCGCGCCAAATGGGGCCTCAAGAAGGGCACTCCTCTTACCTGCAAGGAACTGCAGCGTGCCCGCCGCCAGAAGATGAAGGACATGAAGCTGTGGGAAAAGCGCGCCATGGCTCGCGAAGCCGCGAAATAAGTTTCTGAGAGTCTGTCAATAAAAAAGGGTCTGGACCATGATCGGTCCAGACCCTTTTGTCTTTGTGACAGCGGTGGAAAATCACTTTTTCAGCAGATCAGCCGCCGTGGACAATATCTGGGAAAGCACGGCTATCATGCCGCTCAGGATGTCGCCAGATATCTCCTTGATGGCCGGAAGGCTTTCCTTCAGCATTTCTCCGGCATTTTTAGCCAAATCGCCAGCCTTCTGGGCATGCTGGTCAGCCGGGCTTTTTTCTTTGGGCATGCTTTCTTCGAGCTTTTGGGCGGCCTTGTTGGCGGCATCGGCGGCTTTGCCTTCAAGTTCTTTCCCCATGCTTTGCAGGCGCGCGACGAACTGGCCAAGCTGGGCCACGGTGAGCCCGGTGCTTCTGTTCTGCTCGAGAACAGGCTTCACGTCTTTTTCGAAAATTTCGGCCGGCAGAAGCTCTTTCAGGGCCAGAAGCGTGGAATCGTTCACGGCGGGCTTCATTTCCGTTTTGGAAGCAGGAGAAGCGGTGCTGGAGGGGGCAGGCGCGTTATTGTGGAAATAGACGCCGCAGGCCGCGAGGAAAAGGAGGACGAGTATAGTCCTGAACATAGATGCTCCAAGAAAAAGCCCCGCCCCGTCAGCGCTGTGTGCTGGTCGGGCGGGGCCGAGTGTTACTGTTTGAGGCGAACTTCGATGTGTACCCCGAACTTTTCTTCCAGCGCCGCGATGCGGTCGCGCTTGCGGTTCAGGATGTACAGGGCGAGTTCGGCGTCGCTCTCATAGACGAAGGTGGCGTTTTCGGGCTTGTCCGACTTCTGTTCGCCCTTCTTGCCCTTGCCGCTGTCGAGGCTTTTGCAGAGCTTGGCCTGGAGGTCGCGCATGGCCTGGAGGGCCTGCCATTCCATGTTGCGGCGCACGCCCGTGCCGTGGCAGTGGGGGCAGGGCTCCGTAGTGATGGAGATGGCGGAAGTGCCCGTGCGCTGGCGCACCAGTTCCAGCAGGCCGAAGGAGCTCATATGGCCGACGTCGTGGCGGGCGCGGTCCTTGCGCATGGCGTTGCGGATGGTGCGTTCGACTTCGCGGCAGTGGTTCTTGTCGCGCATTTCGATGAAGTCGATGACGACCTGGCCGCCGATGTCGCGCAGGCGCAGATGGCGGGCGATGGCTTCGGCGGCTTCCATGTTGGTGCGGAACACCATGGCTTCGAAGTTGGTCTTGCCCTGCGTCTTGCCGGAGTTGATGTCGATGGCCATGAGGGCTTCGGTCTGGTCGAAGACGAGGCGTCCGCCGGAGGGAAGCACCACCTCGCGGCTGGTCACGGATTCAAGCTGCTTGAGCAGGCCGAAGCGTTCCCAGAGCGTCTGGCGCTGTTCCTTATGGAGCTTCACAAGGCTGGAGGCGCGCTCGGGGAAGATGACGCTGGCGATCTCCTCCACGCGGGCCTTGGTGGCTTCGTCGTCGGTCCAGATCTCTTCGATGTCGTCGGAAAGATAGTCGCGCACGGAGCGGGCGGCGAGGTCGGCCTCCTGATAGATGAGAGAGGGCGACTTTTCCACAGGCGCCTTCTTCTGGATATCCTTCCACAGCGTCTTGAGGAACTGGAGGTCCTGCTGGATGCTGTCCTTGTTCACGCCTTCGCTGGCCGTGCGGATGATGACGCCCATGTTCTCGCCGGGCTGGATATCGTTCAGCAGTTCCTTGAGGCGTGCGCGTTCTTCAGGGTCTTCCACCTTGCGGGAGACGCCTATCTGCTCCTGGCCGGGAGTGAGCACGAGGAAGCGGCCCGCGATGGATATCCAGGTGGTGAGGAAGGCGCCCTTGGTGCCGGCAGGCTCCTTGACCACCTGCACCAGCACTTCCTGGCCGACCTTGAGCACCTTCTGGATGGGAGGATACTTGGGGCCGTGGGCGGGATCGTGCGGGACGAGGTAGTATTCAGGGTGGACTTCGTCTATCTGCAGGAAGCCGTTCTTGCCGTTGCCGAAGTTCACGAAGGCGGCCTGCAGGTTGGTGTCGATATTGTTGATGACGCCCTTGTAGATATTGCCGCGGATCTTCACCTGATGGGCCATTTCCACGAAATATTCCGTGACGAGGCCGTCCTCGGTGATGACCACTTCCACCTGTTCGTCCGGAACGACGCTGATGTAGAGCACGCGCTTCGTCTTGGGAGCGGCTTCGGCAGGAGCGGCATCAGGCTTTTCCTTGGCCTTCTTTTCTTCGCGGGCAGGCTTTTCTTCCTTGTTCTTCTTGCCCTTCTTGTTCTTGCGCTCTTCCTTCTGCTGGGGGCGGGAAGGTCCGTCGATGCGGTTGCCGTTCACGGCCGCATCGAGGGCTTCGAGGTCTTCCTCGTCCATCTCGCCGGAAGCAAAGGACATGGCGGCGGGCTGGTCGGAGATCACCGGCTGGGGGCCGTCATCCTCATGGATGAAGTCTTCTTCCTTGGGGGCGAGCACAGTGCCGAGCACGCTGTCGTTGAGCATGGCGGCATTGAAATCGAAGTCGGCCGGGAGCTGGGGCACCTGGTCCTGCTTGCGGCGGTTCTTCTTGTTGTTGCGGCGATCCTTGCGGTTGCCGAAGGCGGGCTCGGCGGCGAACGGAGGCTGGCCGTAGAATTCCTGCTGATAGGGAGCGGGAAGATAGGGAGAACCGTTGAAGGCGGGCTGGGCGTCGCGATCCCTGCGGCCTTTCTTGTTGCGGCGCTGGGAGCGCACATCGCCCATGAATTCGCCGGGATAGGGCAGGATATTGGTCACGACGCCGTCATCGAACCATTCCGGCTGGACGTCTGCGGCAGGAGCAGGCTGGGCCTCGGCGCGGTTGCCGACGTTATCGTCCACGGGGGCCTTATGGGCCTTTTCATCGGTCTGGTTGCCGGGTTCGGGACGTTCTTCCCTGCGGTTCCTGCGTTCGCGCCTGTCGTGGCGGTTCTTGCGGTCGCGGCGGTTTTCGCGAGCAGGCTCCTGTTCGCCTTTTTCCGCCTTCTGAGACGAAGCCTGTTCTTCGTCGGGCATGACGGCAGAGGCGGGCAGAGCGGTCTGCTCGTCTTCGCGGGCGCTGTCGTAATCGGGAGTGCCGAGTTCAGGGCCTTCGGAACGCTTGGAGCGGTCCCTGCCTTTCAGAGGCTTGCGTTCGCGGCGGGGCTTTTCCGAGGCCGTTTCAGGCTCTGCGGTTTCCGCAGGCTTGTTTTCTGCGGGCATCTCAGCAGGAGTTTCTGAAGCTTCGGCTTTGGGCTTGCGGCGCTGGGATTTGCGGGCCTGCTTGGCTTCTTCGGCATCCGGTTCGGAGCTGGCGGGGGCGTTTTCCGCAGGAGTTTCAGCGGGAGCTTCGGCCTTGGGCTTCCTGCCGCGGCGAGCCTTGGCTTCTTCGGCCTGTTCGGGAGCTTCGGCGTCTTCTTCCTTGACCTTGCGCGGGCGGCCTCTGCGAGGCTTGGCCTCTTCGATGCCGGCAGGAGCTTCATCTGCTGCGGCTTCGGCCTTGGGCTTCCTGCCGCGGCGGGCAGGCTTCTTCTCGGCAGGCTCGGCAGGTGTAGCCGCACCTTCGGCCTGAGAGGCTTCGGCGCTTTCGCTGGCGGGAGTTTCTGCTTTTTTAGGTTTCCTGCCGCGGCGGGCAGGAGCTTTGACGTTCTCGATGTTCTCTTCAGGAAGAACGGGGGTCTGACTCATGTGATCCTCAAAAATGCTGCGGGGATCAGCGTTCCAGCCTTTTCAGCGAGACGGAGAGGCCGCTGGGGGCGGCAGTGAGGAGCGCATAGCATCCGGCAGAGAAGGGGCCGGGATTGGCGACAAGAGTACGGCCAACGCGCTCGATTCCCACGGATTCGTGGATATGTCCGCAAAGGCAGATGGCGGGCTGATGTTCCTCGATGAAATCGCGGACGGCAGAGGAGCCGACGTGTATGCCGTTGCTCGTGCGGTCACAGGCGGTATTGTATGGCGGATTATGGGCGGCAAGCACGATATGCTGTGTGCTTCCGGCTCGCAGGGCAAGCTCTTCCAGCCATTCCGAAAAACGTGCTTCTGGAAATTCCGATGGCGTTCCAAAAGGGCTGAACGTGGAACCGCCCACACCAAGGAGGGCGACGTTCGGGAGCAGTTTCCGCACATTCCTGTGCAGGTTGATGCCCCTTGCCTCAAGCCAATCATTCACTTCAGGGCGATCCATGTTGCCTATCTGGGCAAAAACGACGGGATGTAAGGCCTCTATGGCCTCTATCACATGGCGGGCGGCGGCTACGCCTCCCAAGGTGGTCAGATCGCCGGTGAGAATGACTCCGGCCGCTTTTTCTAGTTCAGGGATATCTGCTATCCGGCGGACGCGGCCATGCACGTCGCCAAGGACTATCCAGGTCTGCCCGTCTGCGGGGCAGGAGCCGCTATCCGCAGTGCCGGTATAGCGGGCAAGGCGCACCGACGAAGAACAGCTCGGCTTGTACGGAGCTGATTCCGGGAAGTGGCTTGGCATGGGGGAAGTCCTTCTGCTGGAGCGGACGAAAATTCTTGCAGTACTTGTCTGCTGAGCTGGACAATAGCGTATTTTTTTCTGTCTGGCAAAGGGGAAGTGCTGGCAAACGGCGGGAAAAAAGGTAAAAATCTCCCTATTCCATATTTTTTCAGTAGAGATTTCATGCCATGTCCGAGAAAAGCTCTCTCCGCTCTGCCCTGCGTTCCCGCCGTTCATTCCTTTCGGCAGGAGAGGAAGGAGCGTCACGTTCGCTCCGAGCGCAGGAGCGGCTTCTTGCCAGCTGTTTCTGGCGCGACTGCCGGCGCGTGGCGGCCTATGTTTCGGTGAAGGGAGAGCCCGGAACGGAACGTATCCTTCAGGAAACGCTCAGTTCCGGCCGGGAGCTCTTCCTGCCGCGCTGTCGCGTGCCGGGGGAAGAGGGCTGGCCTGGCACCATGGATTTCATTCTCTGTGACAGCTTGGAAGGGCTTGCGCCTTCCGGCTTCGGCATCCCCGAACCGCCTCTTCTGCCGGATTCCCGCATGCTCACGGCGGAAGAACTCGGCAGGCCGGACACGCTCGTCATCGTTCCGGCGCTGGCCTTTGACCGCCGCGGCTTCCGCGTCGGCTATGGCGGCGGCTATTACGACCGCCTGCTCGAGAGAGCCTCCTGCCCGTCCGTCGGGCTGACCTTCCATGAGCTTCTTCAGCTGGAGCTTCCCCGCGAACTCTGGGACAGGCCCGTGCAGGCCGTCTGCACAGAAGAGGAACTGCTATGCATATAGGTATCATCCCCTTCCGTTTTCCCGGCGTGCCCGGCGTGCAGTGCGCCTTCACCGGGCGCGCCTTCGGCAATGTCTCGCTCGATTTCGCCGCCCGCGATGCCGCCCCGGAGCTGTGGGGAAGGACAGTGCAGGCCCGTGCGTCCATCCCCGAAATGCTTGGGGTCGAGGCTTTTGCCGAGGTGCATCAGGTGCATGGGGTTCGCACTGTCTTCGAGCCGGAAGCGCAGGAATATTCGCGGCCTTCCAGCGTCGATGCCGACGGCATGGCCACGAGCCGCCCGGGTTTGGCCCTCATGGTGAAGACGGCGGACTGCCAGCCCATACTCGTGGCGCACGAGTATGGCCGCTTCGTCATGGCCCTGCATTCCGGCTGGAAGGGGAACAGGCAGGACTATCCGCGCCTTGCCGTGCTGGAGTTCTGCGAACGCTATGGCCTTGAGCCTTCGGAACTGTGGGCCGTGCGCGGGCCAAGCCTCGGCCCCGCGGCCTCCGAGTTCACGAATTTCGAGTCTGAATGGGGGAAGGACTTCTTTCGCTGGTACGATGAGGAACGCCGGACCATGGACCTCTGGGCGCTGGCCCGGCATCGGCTCGAAAGCGCAGGCGTCCCGGCAAGGCGCATACTGGGGCTCGACCTCTGCACCTTCGATAATGCGGAAGAGTTTTTCTCCTACCGCCAGTTCCGCCGGAACGGCATGGAAGACGGAAGGCAGGCTTCCTTTATCTGGATACGCTGAGAATTTTTGTTTGATTTTTTTTACGAAGTCGGGTATCAACATCCCCTCGCGTTATTTTTCCGCCTGCCGAGGAGAGGTCGGCCAGCGGGAACTCCGTACGGATGCCCATAACGGGAATAGCCGGCTGTATCGGCCAGACGCCGAAAAATTTCCCCCAGAGGAATACCAATGAACGTATCTCGCCTGATGCGCGGCGTTTCCGCCGTGCTCGTTGCGCTCGGCCTTATGACCGGCGCTGTCTCCACTGCCTCTGCTGAAGGCTTCGCTATTTCTACTCTCAGCGCCCGCGGCGGCGCTTTCGGCGGGGGCCCTGCCTCCGGTATGGTCGGCCGCGCCGACGACGCCTCCGCCGTTGCCTACAACCCCGCTGGTCTCACCCAGGTGAAGGGCACCCAGATCATGGCCGGCCTCGCCGCCGTTGCCCTGAACCTCGACCTTGAAACCGATGCCACCTGGTGCTCCAACTCCCATCAGGTCTGGCCTATTCCCCACGCTTATGTTTCCCATCAGCTGAACGACGAGTTCTGGTTCGGCGTGGGCATGTTCACCCGCTGGGGCCTCGGCCACTCCTATCCTGACCGCTGGGCGTCCAGAGCTATCGATAAGGGTAAGGGAACGCCCACTCCCCTTCCTGGCGTGCAGTATACCAACGGCCTCAAGTCCATCACCCTGCTGACCTCCACCATCAACCCCACCGTCGCCTACAAGCTGAACGATGTGTGGTCTGTGGCCGCCGGTGTGAGCTATACCTGGGGTTACCTCAGCCTGAACAAT
>JAZQMJ010000342.1:0-2033 GCA_045543435.1 Mailhella sp. | reverse complement strand
CGCCGCCAAGTACGGCTTCGACTTCGGCATCTACGGCGAAGACGCCGTGTACGAGCTCGGCCCCACCGTGCATACGGCCATGGACCCGGTCCAGCAGAAGGCCGCCCACGAAGGCCTGCGCAGGGGCCTCGAGGAAGTGCGCCGCCAGCTGGTGGATATGTTCTCGCAGGAGAACGCCGCCAAGTACGGCTTCGACTTCGGCATCTACGGCGAAGACGCCGTGTACGAGCTCGGCCTCACCGTGCATACGGCCATGGACCCGGTCCAGCAGAAGGCCGCCCACGAAGGCCTGCGCAAGGGCCTCGAGGAAGCCACCAAGCGCCACGGCTGGCGCGGCCCGCACGACCACCTCGAGCCCGGCGAATACGCCAAGTTCCTGAAAGACAAGAAATTCGAACTCGGCGACCTCGACGAAGGCGACTGGGCGCGCGCCCTAGTCACCAAGGTCGAGGCCAAGTATGCGGACGTTTCGCTCTCGCCCTCCCACAAGGGCCGCGTGGGCGTGGAGACCATGAAGTGGGCACGCACGCCCAACAAGAAGCTCCGCCCCATACCCGGCCACGCCTATGTGACCGACGCCCGCAAGATCATCAAGCCCGGCGACGTCATCTGGGTCTCCCGCACTTCCGCGCCCAAGGGCAAGAAGGCCGCTCCCCTGCCCGAAGGCTGGATAGCCCTCAAGCTCGAACAGGTGCCGGACGTGCAGGGCGCCATGGTCTCCATCGAGCCCAAGTCCTGCGACGTGGTGGCCATGGTGGGCGGCTACGCCTTCGGCGCCGGCGGCTCGCAGTTCAACCGCGTCACGCAGGCCATGCGCCAGCCCGGTTCCTCCTTCAAGCCCGTGGTGTATTCCGCCGCGCTGGACCAGGGCTTCACGCCCGGCTCCATGCTGCTCGACGCGCCTATCATCATCATAGACAAGTGGACGAAGAAGGTCTGGCGTCCCGGCAACGACGACGGCAAGTTCCTCGGCCCCATGCCTTTCTGGCAGGCCCTTGCCCGTTCGCGCAATCTCTGCACCATCCGCATCGTGCAGGAGATGGGCGTCCAGCACGTCATCGCCCGGGCCAAGAACCTCATGCTCGCGCCTGAGTTCCCGCCGAACCTCGCCATCAGCCTCGGCGCGGTGGCCGTTTCGCCCCTGAACATGGCGCAGGCCTACACCGCCTTCGCCAACGAGGGCAAGGTGAGCTCGCCCCGCATGATAACCAGCATCCAGGGCCCGTGGGGCAATACCATCTACGAAGCTCCTTCCGAGCATGTGGAAGCCATCAGCCCCCAGAACGCCTACATCATGACCCAGCTCCTGCGCGGCGTGGTGACCGACGGCACGGGCAGGAAGGCCCTCGCGCTCGAACGCCCCCTCGGCGGCAAGACCGGCACCACCAACGACGAGATGGACGCCTGGTTCATCGGCGTCACGCCCCATGTGGTCACGGCCACCTATGTCGGCTACGACGTGCTCCAGCCCATGGGCAGAGGCGAGACCGGCTCCGGCGCGGCCCTGCCCTGCTACCTCTACTACGCCAAGGAAGCCTTCAAGGCCTACCCGCCCGATGAATTCATGCGGCCCGAAGACGGCCTCGTGGACGTGGCCGTGGAAGAAGGACGCATCCTGCCCTTCTACGCCGGCACCGACCCCATCTCCGGCTTCGACGGCATGAACGCCATGGGCGGCGAAGACGGCGGCATGGACGACGTGGGCGAGGCCCTCTCCACCCTGCAGGGCGTCACCGGCTTCGACCCCTCCGCCGCAGACGTGCCCCCCGAAGTGCTCGCCCGCCAGAAAAAGGCCGCCGACCGCCGCAAGGCCGAAGAACAGGCCAAGCAGGGCGAAGACCTGCTGATGGAGATGTTTTGATGCGGCGGGGAAGGGGGGAAAGGACCTTTTGGAAAAGGTCTCTTTCCCCCCCTTCCCCGGACCCCATCCCCCCTATCCCCAAAACTTTTTAGTTAGGAAAGGTTCGACCCGAAGCTCCAAGGCGTCACGAGCCGCCCAGCCCGAAGACCGCCATCCCCTCCCGCAGTCCGGC
>JAZQMJ010000341.1:0-1625 GCA_045543435.1 Mailhella sp. | reverse complement strand
CTGATGGTCATGCAGAAGAAGGTCTCGGTGAGCACGGAACCGCAGAGGTGGACGGTGGCGCCGAGGGGGATCATGAACTCAGTCATGGTGCGGGAAAGCACGGGGGAGCGGCGGGCGCAGGAGAGGGACACGGGCAGGGTGGCGGCGCTGGACATGGTGCCCACGGCAGTGAGGTAGGCAGGCAGGTAGTAGCGGATGACCTGCCAGGGGCTGCGGCCGGAGAAGATGCCGCCGATGGCGAAGAGCACGCCGAGCCACACATAATGGCCGAGGATGACGATGAGGATGACGAGCAGGAAGATGGGCAGCTGCTCGGTGAGGCGGCCTTCGTAGGAGAGTTCGCAGAAGGTGGTGCCCACGAAGAAGGGAAGAAGCGGGATGACGAGGCGAACGACAACGTTGGTCATGATGCGTTCGAGTTCGTCGAGAAGCTTCATCATGGTCTCAGCCTTGGCCCAGTTGGCGGCGAGGCCGAGGAGCAGGGCGGTGACGAGGGCGCTCATCACGCTCATCAGCGGGGGGATGTTCAGCACGAAGGAAGGCTTGGGCAGAGCCACGAGGCCTTCAGCCGTGGTGGGGATGGAAAGATGGGGGATGATGGCGTAGCCGGAGAAGGCGGAGAAGAAGGCGGCGCCGACGGAAGAGAGGTAGGCGAGGGCCACGGCGGTGAGCAGCATCTTGCTGGCGTTCTGGCCGAGGCGGGCGATGGCAGGAGCGATGAAGCCCACGATGACCAGCGGCACGGCAAAGAAGATGAGCTGGCCGATGACGTACTTGAAGGACACGAGGGCGTCCATGAGGCCTTCGCCGGCCACACGGCCGATGACGGCGCCGATGACAAGGGCCGCCAGCAGTTTGATGATCAATCCAAATTCACTTTTCTTGCCGGACATAAAAACACTCCTTTTTGCTTCCCGCCCCTCGGTGAGCGGGTATCGTCCTGCGTTATCGCCAGTCTTTCCGGAACGATGCTGTTCCGCACTGAGAAAAAGACTGCGTCTTTTCAACATAACGCCTAATGCCGCAGTTTTACAAGGGGGAGGGAGGGGCTTTTCGTTGGTCTCATGGAGGAAAAAGCACAGAAAAAGAGCCTTCTCCTGCGGCATAGAGAAGGCTTGAATGAAGAAAACAGGAGAAAATGGCGGAATTCGCCTATTCCCACCATTTCGTACTTGGCGTTTTTTCTTCCCACGGAGCGAATGTTTCCCCGATGCGAGGAGTGGTGAGCCGGTACGGCCGCCCCTCGCTGGCCGCGCTCACGCGCTCGAGCGGCTCCCGCCAGCCGTGGTAGGCTATGCAGAACTTGCCGTTGTGGGCAGGGAACAGGACTCGCGCCCTCAGGTCTTCGGCGGCCTGGGCGGTCTCTTCGGGCTTCATGTGTATGAAGGGCCAGCGGCGGTCGTACTGGCCGCATTCGAGAAGGGCGAGGTCGAAGGGGCCGTGTTCCGCTCCGAGGCGGGCGAAGTGCGGGCCGTAGCCGCTGTCGCCGCTGAAGAAGAGACGGCGTCCCTGCGTTTCAAGGATGAAGCCGCACCACAGGGCCTTGTGCGTGGTGAAGCCGCGCCCGGAGTAATGGCGCGCTTCGGTGAGGCGCACAGAGAGCGGGCCGAAGGTGAAGGCCTGCC
>JAZQMJ010000340.1:0-6596 GCA_045543435.1 Mailhella sp. | reverse complement strand
AGGCGGGAGACCTGGGCCAGATCCCGGCTTTTTTCTTCTATCCGGGCGGCACGGGCTTTCAAGCTGGCAGTCTGCTGGGTGAGCTGGCCCTGCAGGATGCGCATGGCGGCAAGCTTCTGGGGGAGGTCGGCGTCGGCGGCGTGCCTGTCCAGCCAGCTCTGGATATCGGAGAGGGAAGAACGCTTTTTCGAGAGTTCGTCCTGATGTTCGGAAAGCTGGCGGTCTGCCTGCGCCAGTTTCCGTTCCGTATCGGCGCAGACGGAAGACCGGGAGTCCAGTTCCTGTTTCTTCGAGGACGCCTGGATGTCGAGAGCGCGCACGCTTTTCAAGAGCTCCAGCAGTCTGCCGTGGGCCTGCGTTTCCTCTTCATGGCGCAGACCTGCCGCCTCAAGGAGCTTTTCCTGCGTCTGCACGCGCTCGCCCAGAGGCCCGAGGGCTTCGGTGAGCTTCGAGGCTTCTTCGCGGTCTCTGCCCTGCTCCTTCTGCCTTTCGATGAGGGCGGAGCAGTCTGCAGAGAAGCGGAGCGCGCGGCGGGCCGTTTCGAGCCGGAGGCTGTCCGGCATGAAATCTTCACGCTGTTTTTCCAGCCCTGCCTGCTGGGCGATGAGAGAGGCGCGCTCTGCCTGCAGGGCAGTATGCGTACGCAGGGCGTTCAGGCTGGCGTTCAGCTCCTTTTCCTGAGAGCCGAAAAGGGCGATGTCCTTCGTCAGTTTTTCGCAGGCGTTGCGGAGTCCTTCCTCCTCTTCCGGGGAAAGCACATCGCAGAGGGCAATTTCCTTATCGAGTTCGCCCAGTTTTTCCTGTTCTGCCTTGTTGCGGCTGAAGATATGGGCTGAGATATCGCTGTAGATGCCCGTTCCCGTCATCTCTTCCAGAAGGGGAGCGCGTTCCGGGCCTTTGGCCAGAAGGAATTTGGCAAAACTGCCCTGGGCCAGCAGGGTGGACTGCGTGAAGCGTTCGAAGTCCATGCCGGTGATGTCTTTCACCATGGCGGCGACATCGTTGATCTTTTCGGCCAGAGCTTTGCCTTCGCTGTCCCACAGCATATGGGTGGCCTGCTGAAGTGCGCCGTCGACTTTTTCCCGGGCTCTGTTCTGGCTCCAGCGGCAGCGGAACTCCCCATGGACAGTGCTGAAAACGGCTTCGGCGAAGCATTTTCCAGTGCCGCGCGTCATGATGTCGTTGGCGCTTTTGCTTATCTTGCCCAGCCGCGGAGTACTGCCGTAGAGCGCCAGACATATGGCATCGAGTATAGTACTCTTGCCTGAACCGGTGGGGCCTGTGATGGCAAAGATGCCGCTGGTCAGGAAGTCCTTGTGGGTGAAGTCGATATGCCACTCGCCGGCCAGAGAATTGAGGTTGGCGAAGCGTATGCTCAGGATGCGCATCCTTCTTCTCCTTTGTCGGCCTGAAGAAGTCCGTCCACAGCTTCGGCGTAGGTTTCAAGAAGGGCTCTGCGCTGCTCCGCGTCGAGGCCGATCTTGCGCTCAAGGTCGTCGAGGCGGCGGGAGAACACATCGAAAATGCTCATGTCTTCCAGAGATGTTTCAAGGTTTTCTGCGGAGCTGGGGGTATCCAGCCTGTACGCAGTGCGGACTCGCAGTATTTCAAGTTCAGGTCCGGCTTTTTCCAGCAGGCGTTCGCGCAGGTCGCTCACGATGCCGGAGCCGGTATAGAGCACTTCTATCCATACGGTTTCGCCAAGATCGGAAAGTTCCTTCAGGCGGGCTTCGATAGAAGGCAGGTCGCCGCTTATCTTTTCCATTTTCTGGAAGAGAGGGACAGCGAGCGTGCGCACGCAGGGAGTTTTTCCTTCAAATTCGACGATGCATACGCTTTTTTGCTGTTTCGCTTCGCCGAATCCCATGGGCAGGGGGGAGCCGGAATAGCGGATGCGCTCTTCCTTATTGACTTTCTGAGGGCCGTGCAGATGGCCGAGGGCGACATAGTCGAAGCAGGGCGGGAAGATGTCGGCGCTTATCTGGCCGAGCGAACCTATGCGGAGGTCGCGCACGCCGTCATCATCGCCCACGGTGCCGCCAGCCGCGAAAAGATGCCCCATGGCGATGACGGGCAGGGGAGGGCAGTCCGGGAAACGCAGGGAGGATTCGGCGCGCAGGACTTCTGCCTTTTCGGCACAGCGGCGGTAATGCTCATGCATGCCGTGGGCAAGGAGGGCGTCCCTTTCGTCCGTGTCGCCATCAAGGCGGAGGCGGTAGAGGTCGCGGTCGCGCAGGAAGGGGACAGCGCAGACTATGAGTTCCGGAAGGCCCTTTGCGTCGTTCAGAAGCAGGACTTCCTCTTCCGGTTCGAGCGCATGGCCGACGACATGCACGTCCATCGCCTGCAGGAGAGCCTGGGGGGCGTCGAGGAAGGATGGGGAGTCGTGGTTGCCGGCGGTGAGGATGATGTGGCGGCAGGGGCTCTTGGCCGCTTCGCAGAGGAAGCGATAGTACAGGGCCTGGGCCTGATTGGAGGGAAGGCCGCTGTCGAAGATATCGCCGGAGACGAGGAGAACGTCTACGGCTTCGTCGCGCAGTACCTGTACGAGCCATTCGAGGAAGAGGCGGAACTCTTCGTGCCGTTTCCTGCCGTAGAGAGCCTGCCCGAGATGCCAGTCGGAAGTATGGAGTATTTTCATAGGGTATCCTGTGTTGCCTTCGGTATAGCATGCAAGGCGTGGGCTGTCATTCGGCAAGGGCCGCCGAATAGCCTTAAACGAAAAACCGGAACCTTCCTGAGAAGATTCCGGTAAAGGCACAGAAAAAGACCTGCCCAAGGGCAGGCCCTTCCCGTTGATCTTACTTGTAGATCTTGGTGGCCATGAAGGCGACAACGATCACAATGCTGAAAAGGCCAGCAACGGTAGAGAGAACGGTTGCATCGAGACTCATACTATCCTCCTTGCTTTTGGAGCGGCATGCCCCAAAAAAGATTGAAAACACCTCTGTCGAGATGGCTTTGATTCGACGAGGCTATATCGAATGAGCTTTCATCCCGAACTTTTTTGCAAAATAGCAGAGCTTCCCTTTAATGACAATGGATTTTTTTTCGAAAAAAAAAGAGCCGGTTGAAAGTATTTTTCTTTATCTGAACAGACATGTTGGGATAAAATTTCGATTATTTGATGATACGACTGAAAAGCAGCTTTTGAAAGGTCTATATTGGCAAATGGAATCGCTTTATGTGATAAAAGCGATTGAAAAAATATCTGACTTGCAGATAGGAAAAAAATAAAAATATGAACACATGCAATATTACGAGGAGTATCCAAAGAAGTTTCTTCTAAAGGAAAGAATAGGGTTAGCGAAAGGTCTTGTCTTTTTTTGAAC
Organism: Mailhella sp.; assembly: GCA_045543435.1. Taxonomy (GTDB): domain Bacteria; phylum Desulfobacterota; class Desulfovibrionia; order Desulfovibrionales; family Desulfovibrionaceae; genus Mailhella. The sequence goes on along the minus strand of JAZQMJ010000340.1, from coordinate 3,264 downwards.
GAGCGGCGCACGCTGAATCCTGTTGCAGTCCTGCAAATATTTATGGCACAGCCCTCTGCACACTTGCGCTGGGGCGACAATCAGGTATCTTGGGTTGAACTGAGACAGCCGCAAGCACTGCGGCAGGAGAAATACCATGGCAGAATTCAGGATACCCGATACCGGGCTCCATATACTCGTGCTGGGCTGCATGAGCTCCGGCAAGTCCACTGTCCTCAATGCTCTTCTCGGGCGAGGCGTTTTCCCTGCTGGCAACCGGGCCACTACGGCTCAGGTCTTTCGCATCGTGCACGACCCGTGGAGCGAAGAGAACGTATGCCGCAATCCTTCCGAGAGTGAAGAGTGGTTCCCGCTCACGTCTGAGCGGCTTGCCTCCTACAACGGCACCATGAAGGAGAACGTGCCTGCGGACATACGCCTGCGTTTCCCCTTCCTGAACAAGAAGCGCACCATCGTGTTCTATGACACTCCCGGCCCCAATACCAGCAAGTACAGCGACCACCGCGCCGAGACCTACTTCGCTCTGGAGAAGCTGCCCCTCACCAATATCTTCCTTGTCCTCGATATGGTACAGCTCCATACCAAGGACGAGGAGGCCCTCCTGCGCGACATGGGCCGCGTGATGAAGGAACGCGGCGGCGTGCCGCTCCTCGTCATCCTGAACAAGGCCGATGTCATCGACGTGGAGAAGGAATCCGTGCAGGAGATCCTGGAGGAAGTACGCGAGACTGTGATGAAGCATGTGCCCGAGGGCACGCCTGTGGATGTCATCCCGGTCATGTCCAAGGGGGCTGAAGTCTGGCGCCGCATGGTGGACCGCGACCCGCTCACCACCTTCGAAGTCGAGTTCGGCCAGTACATCGACTGGCGTCTCTGCGAGGCCATGCTCAAGGGGGCCATCATCCCCGAAGAGATACGCGTGAGCGTGGCAGAGCAGATGGAAGAGTGGCGCCGACTGCAGAAGTTCTCGCAGGCCTTCAAGTCCACTCTGGAATATCTCGCCGCACGAGTCCATCCCGAGGCCGAACTCATCAGCAAGGAAGTCAGCAAGATACTCGATTACGCCGACTGCCGCCGAGCCATCACCGGCTCCGGCATCATCGCTCTCGAGGAATATATCGACAGGCTCACCATCAAGCGTCGCAAGCCTGCCGCTGAAGCCGCTCCTGTGATGGAAGCTGCCGCTGCTCCCGAAGAGCCCGTTCAGGCTGTTCCCGCAGTCGAGCCTGCGGAAGCCTCGGCCATGGATCGTCAGCAGGCGCTTGCTCTGCTCAAGGAATACAATGCCGAGCCTTTTCATATCCTCCATGCTCTCACAGTTGAGGGCGTGATGCGCTGGTTCGCCAAGGATCAGGGCTTTGCCGATGAAGCTGAACGCTGGGGGCTGATTGGCCTGCTCCATGATATCGACTTCGAACGCTGGCCCGATGAGCACTGCAAGCGCGCACCCGAGGTGCTGAAGCAGGCAGGCTATGATGAGGGCTTCATCTATTCCGTGTGCAGTCATGCCTACGGACTCTGCTCCGACTGCGAGCCGAAGCATCAGATGGAGAAGATACTCTTCGCCGTGGATGAACTCACCGGCCTCATCGGCGCGGCCGCTCTCATGCGTCCTTCGAAGAGCGTGATGGATATGGAAGTTTCCAGCCTCAAGAAGAAGTTCAAGGACAAGCGTGTCGCCGCCGTATGTTCCCGCGATGTCATCAAGGAAGGCGCGGAACGCCTCGGCTGGACTCTGGACGAGCTTTTCACCCGCACTCTTGAAGCCATGCGTTCCTGCGAAGCCAGCGTGAACGCCGAGATGGGCGCGTAGTCCTCAGTTCTGTTTCTGTACATGAAAGGGCGGTCCTTCGGGGCCGCCTTTTTCGTTGGGAAAGGGGCGGCTGAGCGACAGGCATTTCCCCCTGCGCGGATATCATCAGCTTTCTCATTTCAAACAGCAGAACTCCTGGGCAGTCCGCATAGGTGTGGGGCCAATGAGAGATCTTTTTTGCCTGCACACTTTGAGATTTTCCCGGGAGGAATCAAGGAAAGGCAGTCTTGCCGCTTTCTTACTGCATGGGAGCGAGGCAAAAAAAAGCGGCCCTTTCCGAAGAAAGAGCCGCCTTGCTGACGTTTATTCGCCGTGCTTACTTCTTGTTCAGCTCAGCTTCCTGCGGGAAGATGGGCGTATAGCGGTAGGTCAGAGAGAGGACCATGGCGGCATACGCGAACACCAGAGCGCAGCAGGCCCATTCCACCCAGTTGGGATAGTAGGTCTGCCAGGCGTCGAAGGGCATGACGGGCATGGCCAGGCCCTGCACGGTGAGCAGGTAGCGGTTCAGGGTGATGCTGGTGCACACCAGGATGAGCATGGTGTAGAAGATGAAGGGCTTCTCGCGGAGGCTCTTCTTCATGAGCACGAACATGGGCACGATGAGCATGAGGTGTTCAGCCCAGAACAGCCACTTGCCGTAGATGTAGCCATAGAACATGTCGTCGAAGGTGAGACCCTGGGCGAGCAGGGTGTCGGCGGCCCAGTACCAGCTGTCGAGGCACTTGAAGACAGTGTACACGATGAGCATGGTACCGCCCACGCGGCCCATGAGCTGCTTCACGTCCCAGCTGACCAGCTTGCGGCCGGAGAGCTTTTCCATGGTGGAGCAGACGAGCACGGTGAACATGGGGCCGGAGGCCACGGCGGAGAGCACGAAGAGGAAGAAGGTCCAGGGCCAGATGAAGAAGCCTTCGCGGAACAGGTAGGGGCGGCCGAAGAGCACGCCGTACATGCCGCCCAGAGAACCCTGGTGGAAGGTGGACAGGAAGGCGCCGATACCCGCGAAGATGGGCATGTACACATGGAAGTTATGGGCCAGCAGGCGGATGAAGCGCTTCTTCATCAGCGCGCGGTTCTCCAGCACCAGCGGCACGTATTCAAGGATGAGCACGATGCAGTAGCAGGTGATGCAGAAGATAACTTCGGTGAGCATGGAATGCACGTTGGGGTACCAGTAGCCGAACCAGCAGCGGATGGGCTGGCCGATGTCCAGAACGAGGATCATCATGGCGCCGGTGTAGCACAGGAAGCCGATGACGGCCGCGAGGTTCACGATGTTCTTCAGCTCGTCGATGTTCAGGATGTAGCGGAGAGCGCCGGTGAAGAAGGCGCCCGCACCCAGAGCGATGACGGCGAGGTCGAAGGTGATCCACAGACCGAAACCGAAGTAGTCGTCCATGCCGGTCTCGCCAAGGCCGAGGCCGAGGACGCGGACGGCGGCATAGAGG
>JAZQMJ010000339.1:0-2765 GCA_045543435.1 Mailhella sp. | reverse complement strand
TGGTGCCAAGGGCATCAACGTGGTTTCCACCAGCGCCTGCGCTTCCGCCCTGCACGCCATCGGCTGCGCCTATGACCAGCTCGTGCTCGGCCGCGCCGACGCCATCATCACCGGCGGCTCCGAAGCCACCATCTGCGGCATGGGCATTTCCGGCTTCACTGCCATGAAGGCCCTCTGCACCAAGTATCAGGACGAGCCCGAAAAGGCCTCCCGTCCCTTCGACGCCGAACGCGCCGGCTTCGTCATGGGCGAAGGCGCCGGCCTGCTCATGCTCGAGACCCTCGAACACGCCCAGGCTCGCGGCGCCAAGATCTACGCTGAAGTGCTCGGCTTCGGCGCTTCCGACGACGCCAACCACATGGTGGCTCCCCTCGAGTCCGGCGCCGGCATGGTCGCCTGCATCAAGGCCGCTCTGGCCGATGCCGGCGTGGAAGCCGACCTCATCGACTATGTGAGCGCTCACGGCACTTCCACCCATGCCAACGACTCCGCCGAGACCAAGGCCCTGCACACTGTGTTCGGCGACCATGCCAAGGAACTCGCCATCACCGGCGTGAAGTCCCAGATCGGCCACCTGCTCGGCGCTTCCGGCGGCGTGTCCAGCATCTTCGCCGCCCTCACCCTGCAGAGCGGCATGGTGCCCGGCACTATCAACCTCGAGAATCCCGACCCCGAATGCGACCTCAACTACATGGCTGAAGGCACCAAGAAGCTCGATCCCAAGTACGCCATCGTCAACGCCCTCGGCTTTGGCGGCACGAACGGCTGCCTGGTGCTGAAGAAGTACGAGGACTAGTTCCCGCGCCGGAACATCTTCACTGAAAAGGGCCGGGAAACCGGCCCTCGTCTTATCCACAGATTATCCAGAGGTCTGCCCCATGCACGAACTCCTCCTGCGCGACCCTGCTGTCGCCGATGCCATCTGGAAGGAATCCCGCCGCCAGGTCAGCAAGCTTGAACTCATCGCCTCCGAGAACTTCGTCTCCGCCGCTGTGCGCGAGGCGCAGGGCTCCATCATGACGCACAAGTACGCCGAAGGCTATCCGGCCAAGCGCTACTACGGCGGCTGTGAGTTCGTGGACGTGGTGGAAGACCTCGCCCGCGACCGAGCCAAGGAAATTTTCGGCTGCGACTTCGCCAACGTCCAGCCCCATGCCGGCAGTCAGGCCAACATGGCCGCCTACATGGCCCTCGTGAAGCCCGGCGACACCATTCTCGGCATGGACCTCTCCCATGGCGGCCACCTCACCCACGGCAGCCCTGTGAACTTCTCCGGCCGCACCTATAATTTCGTGGCCTACGGCGTGGACCGCGAGACCGGCCAGCTCGACTACGACGCCGTGGAAAAGGCCGCCGAAGAATGCCGCCCCGCGCTCATCGTGGCCGGAGCCAGCGCCTATTCCCGCACGCTCGATTTCCCCCGCTTCCGCGCCATCGCCGACAAGGTGGGCGCGAAGCTCATGGTGGACATGGCCCACATCGCCGGCCTCGTGGCTGGCGGCCAGCACATTTCCCCTGTTCCCTATGCCGATATCGTGACCACCACCACGCATAAGACCCTGCGCGGCCCCCGCGGCGGCATGATACTTTCTGCCAGCGGCGAAGCTTACGCCAAGCCCGTGAACAGCGCCATCTTCCCTGGCATGCAGGGCGGCCCGCTCATGCACGTCATCGCCGCCAAGGCCGTGGCCTTCGGCGAAGCCCTGCGCCCCGAGTTCAAGGAATATCAGGCCCAGGTGGTGAAGAACGCCAAGGTGCTGGCCCAGTGCCTCACCGATGCCGGCTACGACCTCGTTTCCGGCGGCACGGACAATCACCTCATGCTCCTCGACCTCACGAAGCGCGACATCACCGGCAAGGACGCCGAACACGCCCTCGACCTCGCCGGCATCACGGCCAACAAGAACACTGTGCCTTTCGAGACCCGTTCGCCCTTCGTGACTTCCGGCGTGCGCATCGGTACGCCTGCCCTCACCACCCGCGGCATGAAGGAAGACGATATGCTCAGGGTCGGCGGCTGGATAGTGGATGTTCTCGGCAATGTCCAGAACGAGACCCGCCTCGGCGAGATCCGTTCCGCCGTGGAGAAGTTCGCCAGCCAGTTCCCGCTCTTCGCGTGGTAAAAGCGTCCTGACATCAAGGCAGGCCTCCGGCACGTCGCTGGGAGCCTGCCTTTTCAAATGGCGCAGGAAGTGATAACAGTTCTCCCATACCCGGGAGGAGATATGTCTCAGGACAACAGAGCCAGCTGGCCCCGCTACTTCATGGATATCGCCCACCTCGTGGCACAGCGTTCCACCTGCCTTCGCCGCAAGGTGGGGGCTATCGCTGTGCTCGACAGGCGCATACTCGCCACAGGCTACAACGGCGCGCCCTCCGGCGTTCCGCACTGCCTCGAAGTGGGCTGTCTGCGCCAGCAGATGGGCATACCTTCGGGCCAGCGCCACGAGATATGCCGCGGCATCCATGCCGAACAGAACGTCATCATCCAGGCCGCCGTACACGGCATTTCCCTGCGCGGGGCAGAGATATTCTGCACCACCCAGCCCTGCATCATCTGCGCCAAGATGCTCATCAACTGCGGCGTGAAGAAGATATGGATAGCCGAAGGCTACCCGGACGAACTTTCCGAGAAGATGCTCGACGAGGCCGGAGTCGAAGTAGTGGTGCTTCCTGCGGAAGAGGGCAGGGGAGATGGGGAAGTTAGACCTGTCGAACCTTCTGGCTGTGCCTGCTCTTCTTCCAGCGGCTGTTCCTGCGGGGGG
>JAZQMJ010000338.1:0-2428 GCA_045543435.1 Mailhella sp. | reverse complement strand
CCGGCGCCGGCGCCGGGACGGGTCATGGAGTACACGGCGGTGATGAAGGCGAGCACGAGCAGGATGGGCATCATGATCACGGAAGCGCGTTCCACGCCCTTCTGCACACCCATCAGGATGATGGCGGCGGTGCAGCCGAGGAAGATGAGATGCCAGGTCACAGGCACGAAGTTGCTGGTGATGAAGCCCACGAAGAAGCCATCAGCAGCGGCACCGGCACCGCCGCCGGTGATGTATTCGAACATGTACTTGATGACCCAGCCGCCGATGAGGCAGTAGTAGGGCAGGATGATCATGGGCACGATGGCGTTCAGCCAGCCGCCCATTTTGAGGAAGCCGCTGGCCTTCTCGGCAAAGGTGCGGTACGCGCCCACAGGGCTGAGGCGGGTGTTACGGCCAAGGCTGGTCTCGGCCATGATGAGGGCATAGCCGAAGGTGAACAGCAGGAGGAAGTAGATGAGCAGGAAGATGCCGCCGCCGTACTTGGCGGTGAGGTAGGGGAAACGCCAGATGTTGCCGAGGCCGACGGCAGAGCCGGCAACGGCGAGGATGTAGCCGATGTTGCCCGAGAACAGGCCGCGGGAATCGCCAGAATTGGAAGACATAAAAACTCCTGAATACGAAAGTTCATAACAGGATATAAGAGCAAGCGAAAAATGACAAGCAAAACTTGAAATTGCCACCTTGCCGACATCATCCTGTAACATGGTAATTTTTCAAGATATTCGCCAAGATTTTCGACACACTTCCCAGCGGAGTGATTTTTGTTGTCGGCTCAAAACGAATCTGTAACATTCTTGTCATAAAAATCTGGCAAGGTACGCTCAGCTGAACCTTTTTCGATCTTGGAGAACGCAGCATGTCCTTCTTTACCGCGATGCAGCTGCTCGGCGGCGTAGGCCTCTTCCTTTACGCCATCAAGCTCATCAGTGACTCCCTCCAGCTCCTTGCCGGCGAGCGCATGCGCAACATCATCGGCATGTTCACCAAAACGCCCCTGCTCGGCGTCATCCTCGGTGCAGGCGTGACCATGGTCATCCAGAGCTCCAGCGCCACCACGGTCATGACTGTGAGCTTCGTGGAAGCCGGGCTGATGACGCTCACGCAGGCCATCGGCGTCATCATGGGCGCGAACATAGGCACGACCATCACCGGCCAGATACTCGCCTTCAAGATCAAGGACTTCGCCTACCTCTTCATCATGGTGGGCATACTGCTCATGTTCGTGTGCAAGTCCAAAACATGGAAGCACGCCGGCGAGGGCCTGTTCGGCTTCGGCCTGCTCTTCATCGGCATGCAGACCATGGAAAGCTCCATGGCCTTCCTCAAGGACAGGCAGGACATCTTCCTCATGTTCTCCCACAATCCCCTGCTCGGCCTCATTGCCGGTGCGGGCCTCACGCTGCTGGTCCAGTCCAGCTCCGCCACTGTGGGCCTGACCATCGCTCTCGGCTCGCAGGGCCTCCTGCCGCTCGATGCCGCCATCCCGATCATCTTCGGCGACAACATAGGCACCACCATCACCGCAGTGCTTGCCGCCATGGGCACTGGCCGCGCCGCCCGGCAGGCCGCCGCCTCCCACGTTATGTTCAACCTTATCGGCGTATGCGTGTGGCTGCCGCTCATGCCTTTCTATCTCGGCTTCATCGAATCCACCTCTTCTTCCATCGGGCATCAGATAGCCAACGCCCACTCGCTGTTCAACATCTGCAACACTCTGCTCTTCCTGCCCTTCGTGAGACCTTTCGCCGCGCTGGTCAGAAAGATATTCCCCGACGCCCCCCACATCGACACGCGCGACACCAAGTTCCTCGACCCGAACCTCATCCAGCGCACCCCTGTGGTAGCCATCAGCTGTGTGCGCCGCGAATGCCGCGCCATGGGCGAACTGCTCGAGGACCTGCTCAGCCATGTGGAACGCCTGTTCTTTGAAGGCAAGGAAAGCGAACGCGAGACTATCATGGAGCTGGAAGACAAGCTCGACCGCGTGGAGACCGCCATCCGCCTCTATGCCGCAGACATCCTGCAGGCCGGTATCGACGGCAAGCCTGCCGCCGAGCTCGAAGCCCTCGTGGTCAGCGCAGGCGACCTTGAACGCATTGGCGACAAGGGCAAGCGCATGATGGACTTCTACGACTACCGCAGGAAGCGCGGCAAGGAATTCTCTCCCGAAGCCATGAAAGAGATACGCGACCTGTACCGCGATGCCCGCCAGGTCCTTTCCATGGCCCTTTCCTACATCAACATAGAAAACGACGAATCGGTGACCCGCGAAGCTCTCGCCGACCTTGCCCTGCGCATCCGCAAGGGCGAGAACGAACTGCGCAACAACCATGCCCAGCGCCTGAGCGAAGGCAAGTGTTCCGCCGAATCCGGCCTCGTGTTCATCGACGTGCTCGGCGCCGTGGAGCAGATAGCCTACCGCTCC
>JAZQMJ010000337.1:0-2091 GCA_045543435.1 Mailhella sp. | reverse complement strand
AGAGCGCCGGGGCGACGGGGGGAAACACCACCGCCGCGCGGTACTCCCGATAGGCCGCGCACAAACGTCCGCGGCCGATCTTTTTCATGAAGGAACGAAGGTCCAGCCCAAAGGGACAGGCGCGGGAGCAGGGCGCCGGCGCGTCATGTATGCAGTTTTCCACAAAGGCCGTTGCCTGCGTCTGTTCCATACCTGTCCCTCCTTCGGACTGAACCGGATTGTAAAATGACTGCTTAAAGCTTACAGCGGATGGCTGGCGATCTCATCCATCGCGTCGTCGAGGTCAGAGCCGAGGTAGTACTTCTCGGGCTTGAGCTCCTTGCCCTCCTGCTTGGCAGCCCAGGCAGCCTTGACCTTGTCGGGCGTGGCGGGCAGCTCGTAGATGCGGCAGCCCGTGGCGTCCTTGATGGCGTTGATAACCGCCATGTGGCCGGAGGACTGGAAGACCTCGGTGCAGCCGGAGGAACCGAAAGCGCCGAACTCGCCGCGCGGCGTCTCCAGATATTCCACGCGGATGTCGTCCGGAATGTCCAGAATCTGCGGGATGCCGCAGGCGATCATGTTCTTGTGCTTGTTGATGTCCTGATAATCCTCGCTCAGCGCAAAGCCGATGGAGTGGGAAATACCGCCGTAGGCCTGGCCGTCAACCGCCAGACGGTTGCCGATGACGCCGATGTCGGCGCAGGAAGCATAGCGCAGAACCTTCGTCTTGCCGGTGTTCACGTCAACCTCGACCAGAGAGGCATTGACGCCGTACATCCACTCGGCGTCCTTGTCGCCCTCGCCCGTGTTCGGATCGAGACCCGGATCGACCTTGCCCATGTTGTCCACGTGGCCGACGTACTTGGTGGGGATGCCCTCGGCGACCAACTCGTCATAGGTGCGGAAGCTGCCGTCGGCCTTCTTCATGGCGGCGATCAGCAGGTCTGCCGCGGCCTTGACCGCGCGGCCGTTCATGATGTGGCTTCTGCTCGCCGCGGCGACGCCGCTGTCCGGGCAGCGGTGGGAGTCGTTCATGACCAGACGGATCTGCTCGGGCTTCACGCCGAGCTCCTCAAGCGCCTTGACCGTGACGGTCAGGGTGCCGATGTCGCCGCCCTGGCCCATGTCTTCCCAGGTGTTGTAAACGGCGATGTCACCGTTGGGCAGCAGCTCAAGGGCGTTCTCCGCCTGATCCCACATACCCAGCGTGCACAGGAAGCCGCCCATGCCGATGCCGACGCCGAGGTGACGGCCCTCGGCCTTGCCCTTCTCGGCCTCCGCCTTGAACTCGTCGTAATGCGGCTTGAGCATCTCCATAAGCTTCTTGTAGACATGCATCTTGTAGGGACGGCTGTTGAGCGTGGTATCGCCCTCTTCGGCGAGGTTCTTGTAGCGGAACTCCCAGGGATCCATGCCGACCTTCTCGGCGAGCATATCCATCAGCGCCTCGGAGAAGGTGTAAACCTGCGGGGCACCGAAGCCGCGGTAAGCGGCGTTGAAGGCGTGGTTGGAAACGCCGGCGCGCGCGAGCGCCTTCACGTTGGGGATCGAATAGCCGTGGAAGGGCACGGAGATGAGGTTGTTCATGATCTTGCTGGCCATGCCGGCGTAGGCGCCGTGGTCGAGACCCAGATCGTATTCCAGCGCGAGGAGCTTGCCGTTCTCATCGCAGGCGAGCTTGGCGTTGGTGAAGGTGGCGGAGCGCTTGCCGGAAACGTGCAGGAACTCCTCATAGCTCAGGGACAGGCTGACCGGGATGCCCAGGGTCTGCACAGCCGTGGCCGTGAGCGCATAGGTGTTGGCCGTAACGGCGTAACCGAAGGAACCGCCGACGGGGTTGCAGATCAGACGCAGCTTCTCGATCGGGATGCCGCAAGCCTGCGCGATGGACTCTCTGCCCTCGCCAACAGCCTGGGTCTTGCACTGGATGACAACGTTGCCCTCGAGGTCATAGTAGCCCTGGCAAATGTCAGGCTCGATGGGCAGGTGGGGCTCACGCTGGGAGTGGAAGGAACCCTCGACCACATAGGCGGCCTCATCGAACACATCCGCGGGATCCTCGCCCTTGAGCAGCGGCGCCTCCATGTAGGAGAAGTCGGAGGCCAAGCG
>JAZQMJ010000336.1:0-2788 GCA_045543435.1 Mailhella sp. | reverse complement strand
CCTTCCTTTCCTCCATCGCCAGCTTCCTCGCATCGAGCGCGAGCTTGCCGCGGGCCTCTTCGGCCTTGAGGGCCAGCTTCTGCTTCTCGAGCTCGGCCTGCGCCTGCTGGGCCTGCGCCACCACGCGGAGCTGTGCCCCGCGCTGGGATTCTATCCGTCTAACTTCATCGCTCCTGCTCCGGGCCTCGGCCTGCTGGCTGGCGAGCATCTTGCGCTGTGCCTCGCGGGCGGCCTCGCGCGTGCCGAAGAAACGCTCCGGCGCTCCAAGGCCGGAAGCCTCGGCCAGCTTGTGGCAGGTATGCACCAGCTGTTCGAGGCCGATGGGGCTCGCCCCGCCCAGCTCCTTCATCATTTTATACTGCAAATCCAGAATCTTGGCATAGGTCGCCACCTGCTTCTGCCGGCTCGAGCCGCTCATGGCGGAACAGCAGGCTATGTCCATATCCGGGTCCCAGGAGTGGATGTCGATGGCCATGGGGCGCCCGAAGAGCCGCAGTTCGAGGCCCTTGTCGCGGCAGGCGTAGAGCAGATGCAAAAGGTAGCGGCCCAGCGGCTTGAAGAACGTTTCCGCGTACACGCGCGCCACCAGTTCCATGCGCTGGTTCACGGCCTCCTCCACGATGCTCGCCCCCGTGGCCGTGTGCGGCAGGGCGGCTTCGCCAAGGCTCTGCGTGCGACTGGAAATACCCGTGCGGCGCTCGGCAAGGCCTTCGCACATCTGCAGGCCGGCAAGGGCATCGGCAGAACTGGTCGAAACAGGCAAAGGCGTGATGCTCGCGTCGCCCTTGATGCGATGTACCGCGCCCACGCCGCGCGCCAGCAGGGAATCGAATTCCACGGAGCCGTCGAGGCGGCCTTCGTTCACCACCAGTTCGCCCTGGTTGGCAAGGGCGAGATTGTCCAGATACTGGCGCGTCACCTCCGTGCGGAGGTCCTGCAAGTCGCTCACGAGGTCGGCCACGCAGAGCCCGCCCACCTGATGCGGCAGAGGCACGGAGCAGGCAGAAAACAAAGGAGGTCGATACATTGGCCATTCCTCCCAGCCCATGACCACGCAGTTTCCGGCCTCGCCTGCGAACACGGCCTTCACCTTTTCGGCCAGGCCGTCGCCGTCGATATCGAAGTCGAACCAGGCCTCGAATATCTTGAACTCGCGGCCGGGCGGCACTGCGCCGAAGCCCTGCGCGCGGCCCTCGCGGCCGGGGGCTTCCGGGCCTGCGCTGTTCACTTCGCGGCCCGCTCTGGTCTCGGGCATGGTGCGGCCGGACTCGTACGCCGGGAGCGTGGCGATGAGCGTTTCAGGCCATCCTTCGCGGCGCAAGTCCGAGGCCGTGCGGATCTGCCAGAAGGCCACGAAGCGGGCGTGCTCCACGTCCTGCGCGTCGCCGGAGATGAGCACCTGTTCGCTGGGCACAGGGTCGAGGCGAATCTCGCGGCTCTCCACCATGCGGCGGATGATGACGTCATAGATGGGCGCGGCGTCTCCGCCTTCGGGCTCGGCGCGGCGTTCAACATGCAGTTCGGGCGAGCCCGGGGCGTCCGGGGCGAGGCGCGGATCGCACATCAGCGCGAGCACTTCCTCGCGCGAGAGCCCGGAAAGGCGGCGCATGCGGCGCGCGCGGCTCACCGGGGCGTGCACGAGGCACCAGCCGAGCCGCTGGTAGAGGCCGTCCGTGAGCACATCGTGGACAATGCGGAAAATATTCTTATTGAAAATCAGGTGGTTGATATAGGCGGAAGCGTCCTCTGCGGCCTGCTCCTGCCCGGGCGAACGCGGTTCGAAGCGTAAAAGTTCCGAGTTAGAAAAGATGCGCATGAGGCAGGGCTTGGCCCACTCTATCGTTTCCATGACAGAGCGATCCACATAGGTGGAAAGGCCGCGCTCGCGGCGTTCGGGGTCGGCCTCGTAGCCGTGGCCGAGGTAGCGGCGCTTCAGGGCCACGCGGGCCTGAGAGAGCGGCGAGCCTTCTTCGCCCATGCAGTCCTGCAGGGATGCGGCAATGTGCGCGCGCAGTGCGTTTCTCATAATACCTCGATTTGGTTAGATGTTTATGGGGAAGATGCCCTGCGGGCGGCCGTCGGAGAGCGATGCTCCCGGCCTGCTCTTCCTTAATTAAAGGAAGGCCGCCAGAGCCTGAGAGTCGGAGAGCGACGCTCCCGGCCTGCTCTCGAAGCGGCGCGCCCTGCCAGCGGGAAGACTTCCATGCCCGGAGCGGGAGCGGCTGGCAAAGGGAATTGCCCTTTCGAGGGAGAGCGGGAGGCGAAGGCCGCGCTGGCGGCGAGCTGGGATTGGGGGGATGGCCTCCCCGGGGCGGGAATCGTGCCCCGCGGGCTCTCGGCCTGCTCTTCCTTAATTAAAGGAAAGCCGCCAGAGCCTGAGAGTCGGGGCACGAAGCTCCCGGCGTGCTTTCGAAGCGGCGCGCCCTGCCAGCGGGCAGGCTTCCATGCCCCGCCCGGGAGCGGCTGGCAACGGAAATTGCCCTTTCGAGGGAGAGTGAAAGGCGAAGGCCGCGCTGGCGGCGGGAGCGGGGGATAAGCGGAAAGCCGCAAGAGCCTTGGAGTCGTGACCCGCGGGCTCGCGGCCTGCTTGCCTGCAAGTCATTCTAACTTGTTTAAAGATGAGCCCTCCGGGCAGGGGAAGGCGGGTGCTGCTTGGGGCTGCCGCCCCACGGAGCACCCCCTTCCATCCCCCGCCGGCAACCCCGCTGGGCTGTGTCCACTCGTCGCATCCCGCCCCGTTCGGCTTTTGGGAAAAGCCTCCGTGTCGGGTACCCGGCTCCTCGAGCCG
>JAZQMJ010000335.1:0-1768 GCA_045543435.1 Mailhella sp. | reverse complement strand
TTGTGCAGTTCCACGCCTTCGGTGGTGATGTTCTCGGCGAAGTCGCCGGGGTTCACGTCGGCGCCGATGCCGCGCATGTATTCGATGTCTTCCATGGCCAGCAGGCTGAGCTGGCGGTGGGTGCCGTCGGCGTGCACGTCGCCTTCGACGCCGAAGTTCTCGATGAGGTTGATCTGGGGCTGGGGTATCTTCTTCTCGCCCTTGCGGGTGCTGGTGGAAACGGTAACAACGCGCATGGTCGTTCTCCTTGGCATTAAAAGAGATGATGCCGCAGTGCGGCGCAAATTCTGGCGGGTATGATACGCCCAGAGCCCGCAGTACGCAAGAGCGGAGCAGGGCAGTCACGGAAAAGGAAGCCAGGCAGAAAGCGTGAGCGTTTTTCCGTATCCTTGACGAAAAAATTTCCCCGGGAGTAAGCAGGATATACAATGGAAACTTTCAGACGGAGTCCAGAGACAGCCCATGCCCTGCAAGCTCACCAACACCCAGTGGAAGAAGCTCAAGCCCTACGTTTCCGCGCGTTCGCGCCGCGGCCGTCCGCCTGTCGATGCCCGCAGGACGCTGGAGGCCGTGCTCTATGTGCTTTCCTCCGGCTGCCGCTGGGACGAACTGCCGCCGGAACTGGGGAGCCACGTCACGGCATGGCGGCGCTGGCGCAAGTGGAAGGAGGACGGCACCATGGACATCATACAGGCTGTCATGCCAGTTCCGCTTTCTCCACCGCCTAAGTCGCGAGTATGATTAGCTTTTATTATAGCCCTGTCCTTTTGGAGGACGGGGCTTTCTTTTTGTCGCTATAGTGAAAGAATTATGCAATATATCCCAAAAAACGTATGCCGTCCACCTAAAAAAGAAAATCACGAGACGAAAAATGAGGTCGGAGGGCTGAGCTGTTTCCGCTGAGGCGCGCGGGATTTTTCACGGCTGAGTTTGCAGCAGAGAAAAGAAAGTGAAATCAGTGTGTTGCAGAATGAAAAGTGCTGTTTGCGTGTTCAGTCAATGTAAAAAGGAAGAATTGCGCTGTAAGAATAAAAAAATCATGTGAAAAATAAGAACAATGTTGTGCTGATTTTATTGTGAAAGAAAAATCTTTTTATTTTTGAAATGAAAAAGAGAAAATTAATATTCAATCGGAAAATTTCTGTATGTATGTTTTTTTTATAATGGCCTGTAATCTGCCATTTAAAGTAGATTGATTGTTTAACCACATAATTGTGAATATTAATTTTAGCCAAATGGGGTTGATTCCGATAAAAAACTCCCCTAGTTTCGTACCATCGAGAAAGGCATATTTCTCATCTTCAGCAACTGTAACCGCATCAGCAAAGGAATACTGCCATGAGCGACGTCAAGAATCTCCACATCGGCCAGATCACTTCTTTCTATATTCCTCCCGTCACTCTCGTTGGTTCTGGCAGCTGTAAGCAGATTCCCGACCGCCTTGCCTGCCGCGACGCCAAGTATCCCCTCATCGTTACTGACCAGGGCATCGTGGCCTGCGGCATCCTGAAGACCATCACCGATATCCTCGACGCCGCTAACGTCCAGTACGCCATCTACGACAAGACTGTCCCGAACCCCACCGACAAGAACGTGGAAGAAGCTTTCGCCATCTATAAGGAAAAGGGCTGCGACAGCCTCCTCACCCTCGGCGGCGGCAGCTCCCACGACTGCGGCAAGGGCGTCGGCTTCCTCGTTGCCAACGGCGGCAAGATCCACGACTACGAAGGCGTGGACAAGTCCAAGAATCCCTTCCCTCCCTACGTTG
>JAZQMJ010000334.1:0-8304 GCA_045543435.1 Mailhella sp. | reverse complement strand
ACGGCCAGACGGCCGAGGTAGTCGGAGTAGTCGAGGTCGGCCACGAGCATGTGGAAGGGCTCTTCCACGTCGTAGCTGGGGGCGGGGATGTACTTGAGGATGGCGTCGAACAGGGGAGCCATGTCCTTGCGTTCGTCGTTGATGTTGTTCATGGCCACGGAGTCGCGGCCGATGGCGTAGAGCACGGGGAATTCGAGCTGGCTCTCGTTGGCGTCGAGGTCGATGAACAGGTCATAGACTTCGTTGAGCACTTCGTTGGGGCGGGCGTCCTTGCGGTCGATCTTGTTCAGGACCACGATGACGGGCAGTTCGAGGCCGAGGGCCTTGCGCAGCACGAAGCGCGTCTGGGGCAGGGGGCCTTCGGAAGCGTCCACCAGCAGGATGACGCCGTCCACCATGGACAGGGCGCGTTCCACTTCGCCGCCGAAGTCGGCGTGGCCGGGGGTGTCGAGGATGTTGATGCGCACGTCCTTCCACTTCACGGAGCAGTTCTTGGCGGAGATGGTGATGCCGCGTTCACGTTCCAGCTCCATGCTGTCCATGATGCGGTCGTCCACTTCCTGGTCGGCGCGGAACATGCCGCTCTGCTTGAAGAGGGCGTTGACCAGGGTGGTCTTGCCGTGGTCGACGTGGGCGATGATGGCGATATTGCGAAGAGACTCGTTGCGGGCGATGGAACCCATATTCTGCTCCTTCTCGGGGTGCGAATGAAAAAGCGCGGGGCCCGGCATATCGAGCGAGGCGCGTAAAAATCTTGGTGAACTCTGAATAATAAATAAAATAATGAGATATTGCAAGATGCCGTGCGGCGCCTCCCGCGGCGGGAAAGGCCATGCCCAAGCCTTGGCGCCATTGGTTCTATCCTGCGGAAAATGCGGGGAAAGGCAGTGCATTATTGCGACTCGACCTGTGCTGAAATGCCGCTGTCCGTAAATAAAACACTGTGTTTTTTGCAGAAAAAGTGCAGGACTTGCTAATTTCCGAGAGAGAGGTATAATGCGTTCGCTTGTGTGTGAACGCATCCCGCCCCAGCGAAACGGGATGTACAAAAAAGCCCGCGCCCCAGTATCTCTCAGTGCGGAGCTTTTGGCCTTCGGGCCGACATGCGTTCAGTGCCGGACATGGCGGGAGGAGAGGATCGCCCTGTCCCTTTCTAAAATCGCTCTTAATGAGCCCTTTCCCCATACCAATAAGGAAATGGCGTGAATAAAAAGCATAAAGTGCTCATTGCGAACCGCGGCGAGATCGCGGTGCGCATCACGCAGGCCTGCAGGAAGCTGGGCCTCGACTTCGTGTGCGTGTACACCGCCGAAGACGCCAGCTCCGGCCATGTCGCCCTTGCCCGTGAACTGGGCGGCGAGAAGAGCCTGTACCGCATCTCTTCGTACCACGACGCCAACGAACTGCTCTGCATCGCCGACGAATCCGGCGCCACTGCCGTGCATCCCGGTTACGGCTTCTTTGCCGAAGACTTCCGCTTTGCCCGCCGTGTGACCGAGCGTGAACGCTCCCTCGTGTTCCTCGGACCTTCGTGGCGCGTGATCCGCGACCTTGGCGACAAAATCAATACCAAGCGCCTCGCCCGCAGCATAGGCGTGCCCACCGTTCCCGGTTCCGACCGTCCCATCTACGACGAGCTGGAAGCCGAGAAGATCGCGCGCACCCTGTTCGACTACCAGCTCCAGCAGGGCATCACCCGCCCGCTGGTCCTCGTGAAGGCTTCTGCTGGCGGCGGCGGTATGGGTATCGAAGAAGTCCATGATATCGATACCTTCCGTCAGGTCTATCGCCGCATCCGCAACTACGCCATGCGTCAGTTCAAGGACGAAGGCGTGCTCATCGAACAGCGCGTGACCGACTTCAACCACCTCGAAGTGCAGGTGCTTTCCGACCGCTCCGGCCGCAACCCCGTGCATTTCGGCACCCGCAACTGCTCCATCCAGTCCACCGGCCGCCAGAAGCGTCTCGAAGTGGCTCCGGGCTTCGATCCTTCCTCCGTCGAGTACGGCTTCGATGCCGCCGCCGTGCTGGAAGAGATCACCCAGCATTCCCTGAACATGGCCCGCAAGGTCGGCTACGACAGCGTGGGCACCTGGGAATGGATAGTCACCCGCGACGGCCACCCCTTCCTCATGGAAGTGAACACCCGAATCCAGGTGGAGAACGGCGTTTCCGCCGCCATCAGCCGCGTGAAGGGCGAGGAAGTGGACCTCATTGCCGAGCAGATCCGCACCGGCCTCGGCGAGGACCTGGGCTATACGCAGGACGACATCACCTTCCACGGCGTGGGCATCGAATACCGCCTCATCGCCGAAGACCCGGACGGCGGCTTCGCTCCCTGGGTCGGCGATATCGAACGCTTCCAGTGGGAAAAGCGCGACTGGTGCCGCATGCATACCCATGTGCCGCCTGTTTCTCCGGAAAAGCCCTATACCATCCCCACGGAATTCGACCCGAACCTCGCCCTCGGCATCATCGTCGGCAAGGATCTGGCCGAAGTCAGCGCCAACGGCCTCGACTTCCTCGATAAGCTCGTCCTCGAAGGCCGCAACGGCAAGGGCGAGCCTTTGAAGTCGAACGTGGAATTTCTGAAGAAAAAGACGGAGCGCATACTGCGTTTCTAGTTTCCTGCTCTTTCAGGAAAGGGAATCATATTTATGGAATGGGAAAAACAGCTGCATCAGCTCGCTGATCGACTGACCTATATCAAGGATATCTTCCCCGGCAAGCACGAGGAAGATATCGCCACGCTGGAGACCCGCCTCCGCGAAGCCCGCACTCGCCTTGAGAGCTGCACGGCCACTGAGGCCCAGGCGGAGATGTCCTCCCTGCAGGATCTCTTCTTCTTCATGGAATGCAAGCTTGAAGACAAGCTTACTCCCATGGACAAGGTGCGCATCGTCCGCCACCCCCAGCGCGTCTGCCTGCGCGACATCCTTGAGAACGTTTACGACAACTACACCGAGATAGGCGGCCAGGGCGAACATACCAACGACCCGGCCATGGTCATCGCTCGCGCCTACATCACCCGCAAGCGCAACGGCGACGTCTATCACCAGCCTGTCCTCGTCATCGGCCACGAAAAGGGCCATGGCGAAGAGTTCCGCAACGGCGGCTCCGCCAAGCCCTGGGGCAACGCCAAGGCCAAGCACTACATGGGCGTGGCCGAGACCGAAGGCATCCCGATCCATGCCTACGTCTTCACCCCCGGCGGCTATCCCATCGAGGACTACCCCGGCGCGGCCCAGCAGATCGCCAAGAACATCTATGAGATGGCCGGCCTCACCGTGCCGCTCGTGGCCGTGTTCTCCGAAGGCGGCTCCGGCGGCGCTGAAGCCATCTCCCTGGCCGACCGCCGCCTCATGCTCTCGCATGGCTATTATTCCGTCATCTCTCCGGAAGGTGCGGCCGCCATCGAAGGCCGCCTGCGCGGCGGCGCCCGCGCCTCCGCCGATCTCGTGGAACGCTGCGCCCGCGACCTGCACCTCACCGCCGAAGACAACGTGAAGTTCGGCTATGTGGACAAGGTCATCCAGGAACCCGTGCTCGGCGCCCGTCCTTACCATTACGAGTTCTTCCGCTCCCTGCGCCAGGAAGTGCTCCGCGCTACTGACGAAGTGGTGCTCAAGGCCCGCGGTCTCGCTCCCCTGCGCGCCGCCATGCTCCGCCGCCTGCGCGACCGCGAAGTGAACCTCGACGAATTCTTCGTGAGCTGGAAGCTTTCCCGCGCGGCCCGTCAGCGCCTCGTGGAGATGCGCCAGCACAAGTTCCTCAAGGCTTCCATGGGCGAAGTACATAACAATCGCTCCATCATGGGCCGCCTTGGCGACGCCTGGTCCGAACAGTGGTGGGAGATCTACAACCGCCTCATCTACGATCTGTACCAGCGCAACCGGCGCACCTTCGGCAACGTGGCCGAAGAACTGCGTTCCGAATGGGAGATGTTCAAGCTCCGCGTCCTCAAGCCGTGGAACAAACTGCGCGGCAAGGAAGAGGAAGCTCCTGTTTCCACTTCAGAAGAAGAGCTCACCACGCTTTCCGAATGGGATGAGACCAGCCGCGGCTGGAACTGGGTGAGCAAGAAGGCGAAGGAAGACCGCGCCGTCTCCTGCCCGTATTCCGCTCAGCGCGGCTGTATGGACATGTGGGCCCCTGACCTCTACGACGAGTTCGCGGGCGTGTGCTCCTCCTGCGGCCATCATTTCCCCATGGAGTACCAGTGGGTCGTGAACAACTGCTTCGATGAGGGCTCGCTCTACGAGTTCAACACCGAGGTGGAAGCCGGCAATCCTCTGAACTTCCCCGACTTCGATGCCAAGATAGCCGAGGCCAAGCAGAAGACCGGCCTCAAGAGCGGCTGCATCACCTTCGAAGCCCGCATCGAAGGCATCCAGTGCGTGGTGGCCGTCCTCGTCGGCTCTTTCCGCGGCGGTTCCGTGGGCGTGGCCGAAGGCTCCAAGTTCGTGGCCGCCGCCGATCGCGCCCGCCGCAAGCGCTATCCCTTCATCGTGTACTGCCATGGCACTGCCGGCATACGCATCCAGGAAGGCACGCACGGCGTCATCCAGATGCCCCGCTGTACTGTGGCCGTGCGCCGCTACATCGAGGCCGGCGGTCTGTACCTCGTGCTGTACGATACCAAGTCCTACGGCGGCCCTGTGGCCTCCTTCCTCGGCTGCGCGTTCTACCAGTTCGCCATCCGCTCTTCCGACATCGGCTTCGCCGGCCCTGGCGTCATCAAGAACACCACGGGCGTCGATATCGCTCCCGACCACCACAACTGCTACAAGGCCCTTTCCCGCGGCCATATCCAGGGTGTGTGGGACCGCCGCGACGTGCGTGTGAACCTCCGTCAGGCCCTTGAGACCATGGGCGGACGCAACCTCTACTACCGCTAAGGGGCACGCATGAGAGATATTGCCGAAGTCCTTGAAGCCCTCAAGGCCGAACCCTATACTGAAAAGGAAGTCTGTGCGCCCCATTCCGGCGTCATCACCTTTGCCGACGTCGAGGAAGGCGCCCGTGTGAACGGCGTTTCCGGCATGTGGAAGGAGATCCCCGGTACGCACATCGCCACCATCACCCGCGAGAAGAACCCCCGCAAGGTCGTCGCCAACGAGCGCGGCGTGCTCCAGAAGCTGTACCGCGAGCTGGACGGCACCTTCGTGGAGGCCGGCACTCCTCTGGCCGTCATCCGCCATTACCTGACCCGTCAGGAAGTGGTGAGCCGTCTGCTCAAGGAGAGCCTCTACGCCTTCTGCGCCCCCGAACGCGCCAAGTACTACTTCGTGCCGGATATCGACACCAAGGTGAAGATGCTCGGCTGCCGCACCGTGACCATCCACGACGGCATGGAGCTGTTCATCGTTTCCCGCATGAAGCGCGAAGTGCCGCTCTGCTACAGCGGCCCCACCGGCATCATCTATGATGTCTACTTCGACCAGCAGAAGAACGTGGACGCCGGCACTCCGCTCATCGTCGTCTGCCCGCCCGACCAGCAGTCCGCCGTGGAAGACGTGGTGGCCCGCGTGCAGAGCGAATGGGTGGAAGGCGAGTAGTCCATGGGACGCATACTCCAGATACGCGTGAGCGCGTGGACCTACGACGAGGACGAGGTGCTTCAGGCATGGCCTAAGCTCTGCGCCCTGGTATGGTCCCAGCTCGACCAGTGGGGCCCTGCCGGCATGAAGCGCGGCGTGACCGAACTGGCGGGCTATCTGCCCGATGCCCTGCGCTTCGGCGATCTTCCCGAAGAGGTGAAGAAGGCGCTGAGGCCCGGCGCGAAGAAAGTGGCCGACATCCTCGAAGAGATGCGCAAGGCCCTGGCCGACTGGGACCCCCGCAAGGCCAACACCCTGAGCGACGCTCTGGAAGAAGCCCTCTTCGAACTGGAAAAGGAAGCGCCCCGCGAACTGCTGGAACTGAAATAGCCTGAAACATTGTAGAGAGACCTGCCCCGGAAACGGAGCGGGTCTCTTTTTTTGTGCCAGGACTGCCTGATGCCGGGAAATGCCGCTCTCTGCTTGCCTTGCCGGGCGGAAACGTTTAATATCCTTCCGCCGCCTTTTTGCCCGGGCGGCAGAGGAGAATCATGCCCAGAATAGCCGTGTGCCATGCCGATAACCTTGCCGTACTGCGCGGCCTGCCGGACGAGTGCGTCGATCTTATCTATATCGACCCGCCCTTCAATACCGGCAGGGTACAGCAGCGTACCAAGCTTTCCACTGTGCGCGATGACGACGGCGACCGCGTGGGCTTCAAAGGGCAGGTCTATCGCACGGTCAAGGGCGAGACCCTCGGCTACGACGACCGCTTCGACGATTTCCTCGGCTTCCTCCGCCCCCGCATGGAAGAGGCCTATCGCATACTCAAGCCGAACGGCTCGTTTTTCTTCCATCTCGACTATCGCGAGATACATTACTGCAAGGTGATGCTCGACAGCATCTTCGGCCGCGATTCCTTCATCAACGAGATCATCTGGGCCTACGACTACGGGGCCCGTTCGCGCTGCCGCTGGTCTGCCAAGCACGACAACATACTCTGGTACGCCAAGGACCCTGAGAACTACACCTTCAATTTCGAAGAGATGGACCGCATCCCCTACATGGCTCCCGGCCTCGTAGGTGCGGACAAGGCCGCGCTTGGCAAGACGCCGACCGATGTGTGGTGGCATACCATAGTCAGCCCCAACGGCTACGAGAAAACGGGCTACGCCACGCAGAAGCCGCGCGGCATCATCGACCGCATCGTCAAAGTCCACTCCAAGCCCGGCGACGTACTCTGCGACTTCTTCGCCGGAAGCGGCACCTTCGGCGAATCTGCGGCAGAGCTGGGCCGGAGCGCACTGCTCGTGGACCAGAACCTTGAAGCTATCCATGTGATGAAGGAACGCTTCGCCGCGAAGGATGCCGTGTGGTTCCGCGGCGCCGTCCATGCCGCCGAGGCCATGCAGGCCGTGCAGGAATCCGCAAGGGAGGACGAGGCCCGTTCCGCCGAAGCTGTGCGGCCGGAACTCGCTGTGCGTTCCGAGAAGCCTCAGGTCGTGGTGCGCCGCAAGTCTTCTGCGAAAAGGGCAGAGCCGGAGAAAGCATCTGCCTCGAAGCCTCTGAAGGCGGCATCGCGCAAGGCGGCAGGGAAGGGCGGGGCTTCACGGGGCACTGCCCGCACAGGCCGGCGCGCCGTGCGCCGCATGCCTCCTCTGGAAGAACCGGATAAAAGTTAGGCAGGTCAAATTTTATCCCTCGTCGAGGAGGTCTCTGCGGTCCGCAAAGCTCTGGTGGAGCTTGGACAGCTTCGCCGCTTCGGCAGGGAACTGATTTTTAAGGAAGAGCCCTTGCATATTGACGCCCTTGTCAAAGGGTTTTATAAATGGGGCTTGGTGCGTTCGATGGAGAGCGAGTTTTCCATCCATCACCCATGAAGATCCTTCAAGGAGACATTTATGTCGAACATGACTATCGTTGGTGCGCAGTGGGGCGACGAAGGCAAAGGCAAGATCGTCGATCTGCTCACTTCCGAAGTGGATATGGTGGTCCGTTTCCAGGGCGGCAACAACGCGGGCCATACCGTCATCGTTGACGGCAAGAAATACGTCCTGCATGTGGTGCCTTCCGGTATCCTTCATCCCGGCAAGATGTGCATCATCGGCAACGGCGTCGTGCTCGACCCCGCCGGCTTCTTCGAAGAGATCGATGCTCTCGCCGCTCTCGGCCTCGACGTGAGCCCCGAACGCCTCAAGATCAGCTACAAGACCCATCTCATCATGCCCTATCACCGCGCCATCGACGCCGCGCGTGAAGGCAAGGCCAAGAACAAGATCGGCACCACCGGCCGCGGCATCGGCCCCTGCTACGAGGACAAGAAGTCCCGCGTGGGCGTGCGCGCCGGCGACCTCACCGATCCCGAAGTCCTCAAGGCCAAGATCTGCAAGGCCCTCGAAGAGAAGAACGTGCTCTTCACCCAGCTCTACGGCGTGGAAGCCCTCGATCCTGAAAAGGTCTTCGAAGACCTCATGGCTCTCGCTCCCCGCCTCGTGCCCTATCTCGCCGACGCTTCCTCCCTCATCATGGAAGCCAATGCCGCCGGCCAGAACATCATGTTCGAAGGCGCCCAGGGCGTGATGCTGGACATCGACCACGGCACCTATCCCTTCGTGACCTCCTCCAACGTGGTCTGCGACAACGCCTCCATCGGCTCCGGCGTGAACGCCGGCCTCGTGGACGAACGTATCGCCATCGTCAAGGCCTACACCACCCGCGTGGGCGCCGGCCCCTTCCCCACCGAACTTTTCGACGAGACCGGCGA
>JAZQMJ010000333.1:0-17723 GCA_045543435.1 Mailhella sp. | reverse complement strand
GGCTTGTCGGTCACGGCCTGAGCTTCGCGGATAGCCATGTCGATGGCTTCAGGGTCATGGCCGTCGATGCCGCGCACCACATGCCAGCCCATGGCTTCGAAACGGCCGGGCACGTCTTCGGAGAACCAGCCCTTCACGTTGCCGTCGATGGAGATGTCGTTGGCATCGTAGAGAGCGATGAGGCGGCCGAGCTTCCAGGTGCCGGCGAGGGAGCAGGCTTCCTGAGCCACGCCTTCCATGAGGCAGCCGTCACCCACGAAGACGTAGGTGAAGTGATCCATCACGGGGAAGCCTTCGCGGTTGAATTCGCTGGCGAGCAGGCGTTCAGCAAGAGCCATGCCCACAGCCGTGGAAATGCCCTGACCGAGGGGGCCGGTGGTCATTTCGACGCCGGGAGCCACGCCGAGTTCAGGATGGCCGGCAGTCTTGGCGCCGAACTGTCGGAAATCGCGGATGTCGTCCATGCTCAGGTCGTAGCCGGTGAGGTGGAGCAGGGAGTACATGAGCATGGAAGCGTGGCCGTTGGACAGGACGAAGCGGTCACGGTTGGCCCAGGCAGGGTCGGCAGGATTGTGCTTCATGAAGCCGCGCCACAGGGATTCGGCCATGTCGGCCATACCCAGAGGAGCGCCCGGATGGCCGGACTTGGCTTTGTCGATGGCATCCATGGAAAGGGCGCGGATAGCGTTGGCGAGTTCTGCACGGGTAGGCATAGGATCTTCTCCTTGGACTATGCGGGAAGCTATTTCTGCTCGGCCGCGGCCATGAAGGCGGCGAGACGTTCTTTGAAGGGGGGGAAGCCGAAGAAAGCGGAACCGGAGACCAGCACATCGGCGCCGGCCTTCACGAGTTCAGCCGTATTCTCGACACAGCAGCCGCCGTCCACCTGGATGAGGCAGTCGGAACGGCCCGCGGCATCGAGCTTGGCGCGAAGTTCGGAAACCTTGCGGAAGGTGGCGGGAATGAACTTCTGGCCGCCGAAACCGGGGTTAACACTCATGATAAGCACCATATCCACGTCGTCCATCACATAATCAAGCACGCTGAGCGGCGTGGAAGGATTGAGGGCGACGCCGGATTTCATTCCCAGGCGGCGTATTTCCGCAAGAGTGCGCTGGAGATGCACGGTGGCTTCGGCGTGCACCACGAGCATGTCGGCACCGGCGGCCTTGAAGTCGGCCAGGTAGCGCTCGGGCTGTTCGATCATGAGATGCACGTCAAAGAAAAGGCCCGACGCAGGACGCAGGCCCTTGATCACATGCTGGCCGAACGTCATGTTAGGCACGAAATGGCCGTCCATAACGTCCCAGTGCACCCATTCCACACCAGCGGCTTCAAGCTCTCTGAGGGTATCGGCAAGGCGGCCGCAATCGGCGGAAAGGAGGGAAGGTGAAAGGATCATGAACGTTTCTCCTCAGCGATATTCGAGGTGAGAAGGGCTCGCAGTTCGCGCAGTTCGCGAAGAGCGTCCTGAAGTACGGCCGCTGTTCCAGCGGAGATCTTCTGTTCGGAAGCGGAAGGGGAGGCAGGCGCAGGGGCGGCACTTCTGGCGGCCGCAGGCATAGGGGCGCCGGAAAGCACGCGGCGCGCGCCTTCGATGGTCATGCCCTGTTCATGGAGCAGGAAGCGTATCTTCCTCAGTATCTCCATGTCGCGTTCGGTGTAGAGCCTCTGCCCCTTGGGAGTACGCACAGGCTGGAGACCGGGAAATTCGCCTTCCCAGAAACGGAGCACGCTGGTCTGAAGATCCAGTTCCCTGGCGGCTTCGCCTATGCGGTACATCCTTCCGGACTGAGGCTTCTTTCCGTGCATATCCCTATCCTTGGTCTGAGGGCCGAAGAAATGGCACTGTAGGTAATTCGTATCGATCACGGCAGCTCCACGGCGGACAGGCCTCAGGCATAGGGCCCGGCCTTCTGTCCAGCCCCGATAATCGCCTTTTCCTGAAAAAATTTCCAGAGAAAAAACCGAGTCACACGGCCATTTTCCCGTCCTGGATCATTTTGCTGGCAGAAATTTGCGGCAGAATGATGTCAGCGCCCTCATGCAGGGCAGAACAGAGAAATCCGCGAGCCGCATTTCTCCCCTGACGAAGCCGTTCGCCTCGCCCAGAAGGCTCATGCTTCAGGCCTGAACTACTCGGCATGGATGGTACGGGCAGGCCCCTGTGAAGCGGGCATGGCCTGCCAGAGCTTCTCGAATTCTTCGGCCGCGATGAGCTCGGACTGGCGTATGCCTTCTATCTGATTGTCATCGACATAGAGCTGGGCGGCTTCATTGAGTTCGGCGGCCACGGCATCGCCCTGCTCATGAGAGGTCACTTCCTCCGAGGAAAGCACGAGCCCACCCCGGGCGTCGCCAAGGTCGACCCATGCCGTATGCGGGCCTGCGACGATGACAGCGCGGCCGATATCGAAACCGTCGAAGGCGGCATAGAAAACGTGCCCTCTGTCCGGATACTCGACCCGGATGAAGCGGCGGCCGTAGTCGTCGAGGGTCTTGTCGGCCGTACGCTCGAAGCAGTCGAAAAGGCTGTCGAGAACGGCGGGGGAAGCGTCCTGCCTCAGCACGCAGAGCTCAACTTCCGCTATCTGGCTGTTGGCGCTCATCCTGCCGAGGAGACGCATGGCGCAGGGCTGCTGCTTCATCCAAGCATCCAGCCCGGTCATGATCTTTTCCCATGCGGCGCGGCTCCCCTGCGGAGGAAGCAGGATGTTGAAACACACAGAAAAGGTCTTGCCGCCCATGGGCGCATCAGTGCGGTACAGACGGCAGATAGGTTCACCTTCGGTGTAATAGCCCCACGGAGCGACATGGATGGCGGTGATAGGATAGACGCAGGCCTTGCGGAACCAGCGGAAGTCCTTGCCCGCATGCCAGATGCAGAGGGCGACGCCCACCACGCCGAGTATGATGGCAGATCCCAGCAGGACGTCGCCGACCAGGATGCGCGTCACCCCGGAGAGGATGAGGAGAAGAGCCGTGAGGCTGATGAAGATATCGAGCGATATCCGCCGGATGCGGAGCAGCTTCTCCCGCAGTTCGTCATGGTTCATGGCTAGTCGCCTCCATCGAGCGAAAGTGCGGCGCGCCTGGCTTCCAGTTCGGCTATCTGAGCTTCAAGCTCACCAAGGGCTTCGAGCTCAGTCTCGGAGCGGACCTGCAGTTCGTGGAATTCCTTGAGCAGTTCTGCGGCCTTCGCGCCGTCGGCATAGACGGCCGGATCGGCAAGGAGCTGTTCCACTTCGTCATGGCGGGCCAGCACTTCTTCCAGTATCTTTTCCTGCTTCTCGTACTTGGCCTGCAGGGGCTTGAGGAGCTTGTAAAGCGCGTTGCGCTGTTCGGCCTGCTCGCGCTTCAGCTTCTTGAGGTCGTCGCGGGAAAGACCGGTGCCGGCAGGGAGCTTCCCGTCGGCAGGAGCAGGGGCGGCAGGCGCAGAAGCCTGCTTCGCGGCGACCTTGGCGGCCTTGCGAGCGGCATCGTATTCGCTGAAGCCGCCTTCATAGACAGTGATGCCCTTGTCGCTCACTTCCCATATCTCATCCACGGCTTCCGCCAGCAGGTGACGGTCGTGGGCCACCACGAGGAGCGTGCCATCGAAGGCGGCAAGCGCACCGACGAGCGCATCGCGGCTTTCAAGGTCGAGGTGGTTGGTGGGTTCGTCGAGCACGAGGAAGTTGCAGCGGCGCAGGAAGAGAAGAGCCAGAGCAAGGCGGCTCCGCTCGCCGCCGGACAGGGTCTCGATATCGCGGTCGAAATAGCCCTGGCCAAGCATGAAGAGGCCGAGCACGCTCATCAGCTCTTCTTCCGAGGTGCGCGGATCGGAAAGACGGCGCATTCCGCCGAGCACAGTGCCGCCGAGGTCAAGGGTCTCGGTCTGGTTCTGGCTGTAGTAGCCCATGCGCGTGGTCGAACCCATGGTCATGCGGCCGCCGGTACGGGCCAGCTTGCCGGCAAGTATCTTGAGCAGGGTGGACTTGCCGCAGCCGTTGTGGCCCACAAGGCCGACGCGCTGGCCGCGGAACAGGGAGAAGGTCAGCTCAGGCCACAGGGCCGTGCCGTCCGAGAACTGGAAGGCGAGGTCGGCCGTAGAGATCACCACCTTCTCAGAAGGGGCGGCTTCGGGCCATTTGAAGGAAAGTTCCTTGCGCTTGGGCTCGGGCTTGTACTGCTCCAGCTCCTTCTCCAGCTTCTTGGCCTGCTTCTGGCGCGAACCGGCCTGCCGTGCCTTGGTGGCCTTGGCCTTGAAGCGACGGATGAAGTCCAGCTTGTGGGCAAGGTCGTCAGCCAGCTGCTTGGCCTCGCGTTCACGCTGTTCCTCTATCTCTTCCTGAAGCTCGAGGAACTTGGAGTAGCTGCACTTGCGGAACAGGGGCTTGGACGTGCCAAGGTAGAGCACATGAGAGCCGATGCGGTCCATGAACACGCGGTCGTGCGCCACGAAGACGAGAACGCCCTTGAAGTCCATGAGGAACTCTTCCAGCCATTCCACGGCCTCAAGGTCGAGGTGGTTGGTAGGTTCGTCGAGCAGGAGGGCGTCGGCGCCGGCGGGGAGCACGCGGGCCAGCTTGGCGCGTCCGCGCCACCCGCCGGAGAGCTGGCGAAGCGGCAGGAGCCACTTCTGCTTCGAGAAGCCGAGGCCGGAAAGAACAGTCTGCGCGCGCTGTTCCGGGTTGTAGCCGTAGCGGGTCTCAAGGTCGTGCTGGCGAGCCATGAGGCGGTTCATGGCCTGCTGGTCGCCTTCGGCCTGGGCTTTTTCCCATTCCTGCCAGAAATCGCCCCAGTCCGGGAGGGCGGCCTGCACCCACTCGAGAAGAGGCACATCCAGAGAATCTTCGCTGAGTATCTGCTCCACATAGCCGATGCGGCATTCGCGGGGAATGATGACACGGCCGCCGTCGGGAGAGGCAACACCGGCCATCATGCGCAGGAGAGTGGACTTGCCGGTGCCGTTAGGGCCGCAGACGCACAGGCGCATGCCGTCCACGATATCCAGCGAAAAATCGCTGAAAATATCATGTCCATTGTACGACTTGGAAAGATTCTGGATAGTTATATTCATAGCGCAGAAACAGAAAAAGCCCTGAGGGCCTCTCAATTAAAAGTCTTTGGAAAGAACGAGGGGATTCGGCGCAAGGGGAGAAGGCCTTTCTACAGAAATCATACGTTGAGTATGAATACGTCCGATAAAATCCATAACCAGCACGAATCATAGACTTTTATTTTGAAGAACGTCTTTCCAAGTCCTGTAAGATCCGCTTGAATCCCTAAAAATTGAGAGTATCGAAAAACACGATACTCCCAGCTAGCCGAAGATGAGCCGGGCTTATTGTCCGGCTACGTCCAAGGGGTATCATGATACGAGGTGCAGGACAAGGAGCTCACATGCCTCTTACCGATGTATTTATTCGTAGCCTGAAACCGCTCGAGAAGCCGTATAAGCATTTCGATGGCGGAGGGCTTCATATCCATGTCACGCCGAACGGGAGCAAGCTCTGGCGCATGTCCTATCGCTTTGACGGCAAAGGCAAGCTCCTGAGCTTCGGTGAATATCCGACTGTATCTTTGAAGGATGCGCGAGAGAAACGCGAGGAAGCCAAGAAGCTTCTGGCGCAGGGCATCGATCCATCCGTCTGGAAGAAGCAGGAAAAGGCCGCGAGGCGCATAGCCCAGCGAGACACTTTCGAGAACATCGCACGAGAGTGGTTCGATACGCGAACCGTACACTTGACGGCACGGTATCGGCAGAATGTCCTCTTGCGTATTGAGAAGCACATCTTCCCTAAAATCGGAAAGACTCCCATATCTCAGCTGGAGATACCGGACATCCTGAATGTGGTGAAGCCGGTTGAGCAGGAAGGTCATGTGGCTACGGCCAGATTCGTTCTTCAGAGTATCAGTCAGGTTTTTCGCTATGCGGTGCTTTCCGGCAGGGCAAAGCATAACATAGCCGCCGACCTTCAAGGCGTACTGCGCCCTGTTCAGACCACGCATCATGCTACCATAACAAATGAAGTCGGTGTGGGAGAACTCCTGCGGCGTATCGACCAATATGAAGGATATTATCCTCAGGCTTGTGTGTTGAAATTGGCACCTCTGGTGTTCACCCGTCCCTCTGAACTGCTGGGAGCAGAGTGGGAGGAATTCGACTTCGAGGCGCGTGAATGGCGCATCCCTGCCGAGCGCATGAAAATGAGGCGTCCGCACATCGTTCCGCTCTCCGATCAGGCACTTGCTGTCGTCAAGGCTCTTGAGCCTGTCACCGGAGGAGGCCGGTTTTTATTCCCAGCAGCAACCAATCCCGATAAGCATATCCGTGACGGAAGAATTCTCATTGCTCTTCGCAAGCTGGGATACTCAAAGGACGAGATGAGCTTCCATGGCTTCCGTTCCATGGCCTCAACCCTTCTGAATGAGCGTGGATACAACCGCGACTGGATAGAACGTCAGCTTGCCCACTGCCCTCGCGACAGTGTCCGAGCCGCCTACAACTACGCCGAGTATCTGCCGGAACGCCGCCGCATGATGCAGGAATGGGCCGATTATCTGACAACCTTAAAGAATAGAGAAGGAAAGAATGATGAATGAAATGATTACCTCACCTCACGAACAGCAGAATGAAGATTATCCCCAGCTCACCATTGCCGATACCGACTGGACGGATGAAGAACAGAGCACCATGCGTGAGCACGGCTACGATAACATGGATATGCTGAGAGCGTGGCTGCTATAGCACGGCGAAAGAGCGATGCCATGATGCCGTTGGTAAGTTGAGCAAGGAGAAATTTTGCTTGCGGGGGGACAGCACGAGACAATCTTTTAACATGTCAACTTAATTACAATTTTTATAACAGTATCCTTCATTGTCGGTTTTATTCACGGATAAACTATCGTATTCTTAGAGCTCCCTGAATGCTGTCTTCAGGAGTCTCTATGAATACGATTTATGAAGACAAGAGCGCATCGGAACATTTTGGTCAGTTGATCAAGGCGTTGCGCACGAATAGATAGTTCACCCAAGAAGATCTGTCGGAGAAGTCCGACATAGGAGTACAGTACATCAGCAGAATTGAAAACGGCAGTGCCAATCCCACTCTGAAAATCATAAGTGCGCTTGCCACAGCGTTTGAAGTCGCTCTTTCAGACATATTTGCTGGTCTGAAAAAGAATAACGGTTAATTTTAATTCGGACAGCATTCAGGGTTCCCCATATCTGAACGCACGACGTCTGCCTGCACGTTGACACCTTGACCCGTTGCAGGGATAATGAGCAAACTCAAGGAGAAAAATCATGTCTGCCCTCAATATCCTCATTGGCGGAGAATCGTTCCGGGAAATCCGTGAACTTAACTGCTGCTATGTCGACAAGACCGACATTTTGGAAGAACTTCTTGCGTCAGTTCCTCCCAAGGTGTCTCTCATCTCGCGTCCTCGGCGATTCGGCAAGACTCTGACCATGAGCATGCTGAGAGAATTTTTTGATATTCAAAAAGACAGCAGAGATATTTTTGACGGATTGAAAGTTGTACGCAATAAAGAACTTTGTGACGTGTGGATGAATAAGCATCCGGTCTTTTACATCAGTCTTAAGCGTGTTGAAGGTCTCACTTTTACCGAAGCCTTGGCTGGCTTTCGTGAAATTATTTCTCTTCAAGGTTCGGAATACACCTATCTGCTTCAGAGCTCGGAACTTTCTGAGAGCGAAAAAAACGCTTTACATAGCCTTTTCAGCGGCACGAATGACAAAGCTCTTCTTGAGTCTTCCTTGCAACGCATAAGCGTAGCGCTTCATTCTCATTGGAAAAGACAGCCTATCCTCCTCATTGACGAATACGATGTTCCTCTCGCCTGCGCCCAGCAGAACGGCTACTATCACGAGATGGTGAGTTTTATTCGCAATATGCTGGGAGCGGCACTGAAGACCAATGAGGCTCTCCAGTTTGCGATACTGACCGGATGTCTTCGTATTGCAAAGGAAAGCATATTTACGGGATTGAATAACTTCAAATGCTACGGTATTTCTGAGGTCAAATTCGCAGACAAGTTCGGTTTTACTTCTTCCGAAGTGGATGACATCCTTGCCAAGGCTTCCTTCTCTTCCAAAAAGAAGGAGATGAAGGAGTGGTATGATGGCTATCGTTTCGGCAACGATCAGGAAATGTATTGTCCGTGGGACATCCTGCAATACGTGAATGACCTGTGTGACAATCCGAAGGCGCAGCCTCAAGCCTACTGGAACAATACCAGTGGCAATGCCATCGTCAGAAGTTTTATTGGTCGAACTGATTTGAATATCGGCGAGAAGTTCGAGACGCTCATCAATGGCGGCTGTGTCGCGGCGAAGATCGTTGAAAGCCTGACCTACGACTCTCTGCATTCGTCCGAAGAAAATCTCTGGAGTCTCCTCTATCTTACGGGCTACCTGACCAAGGCCTCGGAAGAACAGATAGAAGACTGCGGCAGACTTGCGGATGAAGACAAGACCTTCCTTGTCATCCCTAACAAGGAAGTGAGAAAAATTTTCACCGAATCCATCGCCTCGTGGTTTACCGATTCCATGCTGGAAATGGACAGGCGTCCTCTTTTTGACGCTTTCTGGAATGGCGATGCCGACAAGCTGAGTCGGCTGGTGTCGCGTATCCTGCTGAATACCATCAGCTACCATGACTACAAGGAAGACTTCTATCACGCCGTGATGACGGGCATCTTTGTCGGGTCGGGTTACGCGGTCACGTCTAACCGCGAGAGCGGACGCGGCAGGGCTGATATCATCGTCAAAGATCAGCGCAATTCCCGTTCCGCCGTCATCGAGGTGAAACACGCCAGCGCCAGTGCAGATCTTGCGCCCCTCGCCGAAGCCGCTCTTTTGCAGATAGATGAGAAGGAATACGACGCGCCCCTGCGCGATAATTACGAGACTGTCATCCACTGGGGCATGGCGTTCTTTGAGAAACGTTGCCTAGCAAAATTCAAGACAGCAGTATCCCATTAATACAGACTGTATGGGCTGACCTGAGATGTTCAGGCCAGCCCTTTTCGTCAGTTGTGGGTGGATTCGTGCGGCGTCAGCTCGTAGCCCATGAGATGCGCCATCGCGCGTAGCGGCTCCACGTTTTTGGTGAAGTTCATGATCTCAAAAAGAGTCATGGCTCCCAGCTTCGCCCCTTTGTCGTAAGGGTTGCATTCACGCATCAGAGTAGAATACGGCTTCCTGATGCCCTTGGCTATCTCGTTGGCTGTATGCCCGCTTTGAAAAAGCGTTTCCTGAAATACTGACAGTAATTTGTCCTTCATAACCGAATCTCCATCCTTGTGGCTAAATTCTGAGCTCAGCTGATAATCATGCGTATCACACTTTTCTCATGCCGTGGCGTCGTAGTGGTATGATACTAACGCGATATCAATGATTATCACCATAGCCTATAAGCGAAGTTTCGCCAGAAATCGGGGTTCGAAGGGGCGAAGCCATCGCCAGCCGAGAGTATGAAGCGAAGCGTATATACGAAACGTATGCTGGCCTTTCGGAAAAGTCATCATGCCGACGAGATACAGTATCAGAACCTAAAGTAGATGAAGGGATTATATGTATTGGCGGCAAGGAACACACTGGTCAGCGCGAACAAGGCAAGCAGCCCTGCATTATAGAATGGACGGAACCAAATCCTATTCTCAAAGCGTTCTGTGACGATTTTCGCGGCAGGAAGAGAAAAAGTATGCCCGCGACAAAGGCTATGATTTGGATGTTGTCATAAAAATAGGCCGGACCGAAGGGAAGATAGGTATGTTCCACCAGGCCAAACATGTTCTTCAGGTAGGCAGTAGCATGCGAGAGATCATTCGCCCGGAAGAACACCCAGCCGACAAGCACAATGAAAAGCGTGACCGTGTGACGGAAAGTTCTGGAAAGCAGGCGCCCACTACTCTTATGCCATCCGGTAATTTTTTCGATCACGATGAACAATCCGTGCCACATGCCCCAGACGATAAAGGTCCACTCTGCACCATGCCAGAAGCCCGTGACAAAAAAGACCACCAGCAGATTGAAATACATCCGCCGTGTGGAAACGCGGTTGCCGCCCAGCGGAAATTGGCATGATAAAATTTATGGAAGTCGGATATGCGGAAACTATGCTTCCGAGCTTTCATTTTCAGGACGATTTTTTCACCGTCTTTAACTTTCACTTTTATAGTATGTGGCTTGTCGTGCCATACAGTTTTTTGACTTCTGATATGCTTTTTCCCATTTACATAAACATCTTTAAAATCGACAAGGGCAGGGTAACGCTTTCCATTTACTCTCCTGTCCTTACCTTTAAATTGTATGTTTAGAGTACCATCACCAATAGCCTGAAGGGTAACTTCATAATGCTGCCAACGTTTTTTCATTTTAAACTGAAGAACCTTGCCCATGCCATTAGCTTTCTTAAACCAGTTTGGACTCAGCAGTTCTGCCCTATCGGCCTTATGGGAAACAAGCTTTACAGAGTTACTTTTTGCGCCTGCATTCAGCAAATCTATTCGCGTATTTTGTGCTCCCATAGAGCTCATGATACTATGAAAAATATAATTATCTGAAAAAATAGCTATAGAGAAAAAGGAAGTAATTATAGCCTCAATTCCTCTAACTTATCAGGTGGCTGGTCAGGGGAGGATTCGATCAATTTTTTTACCCCAGCCAACAAATCTGCTCGAAAAGTACTACCCCTCCTCTGCGGTTCATTGTTATCCCTTTGTATTTATTTTTCTTTTAAATCGCAATCGCCATAGGTGCCGCCTCAAGCCCTTTTTCTCCCCATCTCTCCCAATTTATCACCGACGATGTTGGCACCCATCAGAAACGAATTTTGAGCTAGATGCGCATAGCGAGTGGTAATCTTTGGATTTTGATGACCGAGTATTTTCTGAACTTCGTGCAAAAAACATCCTGAGTTTACGAGAACGCTAGCAAAGCTGTGGCGCAAATCGTGCAGACGCACATCCTGTAATCCGCCACTCCTTCAAACTCTACTCCATGCAGGATAAATCGTGCTGATATGTAAACCAACGCGAGGACTGGGAAACAGCCATTCCGATGTCGCGGGATTTCGATCTATATGAGCAGGCCGCATCCGAAAGGGGGAAATGTCGAGCCTTTCCCGATTTCGATAGTGGGACCGTTAGAATGCTCCTTTCTATATCCACGTTCTCCCAGCGTACCGCCAAAATTTCAGATTTCCGACTCCAGTACGCAAGGGAAGTTTCACAGCTTGAGCCGCCTGCCTATCTTTATCAGTATTCAGTGCTTCCAAAATTCGACGTGCTTCGTCTTCCGAAAGATACTGTTCCCGAAATTTCTTTTCAGGAAATATTGCAACATCACGAGCCAGAGATTCGGTGATAAATCCCCAACGACGGGAGCAGTTGAACATATACTTTACAAGAAATAGCGTACGGTTGCAGGTTTCCGGAGATAAATCTTTATCACGCAAACCCTCCATCCAGAGAGAAAGCTCGAAGCGTTTTATCGACTCTAGTTTCGATTCAAAAATCATTGGGTCGTTCTGCCCTCACAACAGCCTCATCAGAGAACGCTCCGCCTCTTGCTGATGCAGAAAGACTTGAGGAAGTCGGCCCTCTGGCGGCATAGACGCAAGATCAGTCCGGATGCTCCTATCGAAAAGTTCTCTTTTATCAAGGCATACGGAACATCTCTGGTTTATGAAGAGTATCGTAAAAAAGCCGAGCGGGCGCTTGGAAATGGCATCGACGGTTCGATGATCGATGCCACTGTCGCCATGCGTATGCGGCTCGATGGCCACGCGAAAGGTGACGCTATCAACGCCATCTACCGGAACAGTCCGTGGGCGGCAGAGCGATCTACCCGGGAGGATAAGATCGAGTATGTCCAAACCATCGCCCGCGTCAGCTATGGCGCATTGGGAGATATGACCATCGCCCGCCTGAAAGCCGAAGAGGTACGGCGAAAAAGACAGGCCGTCCGACGGGAGAAGGAGTTCTTTTGCGGAAGGAAGAGCCTGGTTCTTTTCGGGTGCGGTCGGTGTTGTCGTGTTTCTCGGATATCGTATTCTACGATAACATCTTATCGACAAAAGTTCACTGCCGCCAATCCGAGAAGAAAGGCATACCACAACGTGATATGCCTTTCTTCTCTATGCCTGTTTCCGAGGGAGGAGCCACACTCAGCGGGAAGCGTTTGGACGCAGAGGACTGATCGCTTCGCGGACGGTCTTCCTCACGACCTTTTCGCAACGGGGATACGCGCCGCGTCCTTCGTGAACGGTGTCGGCCTCTTCCTGCGTCAGTTCATCAGACCGGGCAGGCATTCCTTCACGGTGCGGACGACAGCGTCTTGGTAGCTTTCGCCAGACTTGAATTCAAAACTCGTGCCGGTCTTCAGGGCGAACTGGCCGCGCGGGTCGCTGGACTTCCCGTACGGGGCGAGCATCTTCTTATATTCCTGAAGGCATTCTTCAATGAAGCTGTCGAACTTCTCCGTAGCCGCAACGAGTTGCGACGCCTTGGCGAAAGGATAGGGCAGAGCCTTGAGCCTGGGGGCGTAAGTCTTCAGCTCATCGCGGGCCATCTGCAATTCCTCCAGCTTCAATTTGATGGCGTCGTGGCGCTTGAGGATGATATCCTGAGTCATGGCCTCGGCGTGGGCGTCCAGATCGTAGACAAAGCTGCCTTTGACCATGATGAGTACCTTGTTATTGGTGGGGGAGATGCGGAAATACCTGTCGAGGCCGACATCCATCAGGCCCAGATCGGCATTCTTGACCTGCCCGGCGCGGCAGAGCTTGAACAGCTCGAACAGCTTGCTCTGTACGTTGGACAGTTCCTTCATGTGCTCCACGCCCTTAGACTCGAACCACTTCTCCATGGCGACGGTGGCTTCCAACTGTTTGCCTATGTCATACCTCTGCCAGTCGAGGGCCATCCAGTACGTCATAAGGCATTCCCTTACGAACGAGTCTATGAGGTAGCACCCTTCGTAGAGTATCTTCTTTTCCTGATTCGTGCTGTAGCGAACCTGATTTTCCCGCAATCGGGTGATATTGAACGGCGCCTCTGCCCAGTGCGTGATGACCTGTCTGGTATTATGCCATTCGGTCACATCGTCGTGGACGAGGGCACTGGTCAGCTTTTCCATGTCGGACACAAGACCGGTGACGTACATCTCGATCTCTTTCGCATCGATGATGACCGGTTTGTTCTCTTCTTCCTTCTGCTTTTTCATGGCATCCCATTCTTCCGAAGCAGACTTCTCATCCGTGAAGTCAAAGCCATCTCCTCCGCTGCTGGCCGGAGCCACCGTCACGGAAAGCAGAGAGAACGCCACACCAAAGCCGAACGCGGCCATTTTCTTCCAAAACGTATTCATGCTCGCCTCCTAGAAACGCGCCGCATAGTCTTCCACATACCAGCGCCCCGCATCGCCGCCCTTGCGAATGAGCTCATGCGGATGCTTGCCGCCCACCTGCTTGCCGTTCGCGTCGAAAGCCCGGCTGGTCACGACGGCGCGTTCTTCCATCTCGCCGGACATCTTGACCAGCTTGGAGCGGTCGCTGTCGGTGAGGAAGAAGTTTTCGTCGGCATCGCGGTTGTCATGCCCCTTCACGACCTTGATCTTGGCCTTGTCGAACACCGCATGGACGTACTGCTTCTGGAAGCGGGCCTGATGCAGATCCCAATGATAGCGCACGAGGGATTCGCCGGTGGGCGTTTCCCAGCGGGCGGGATTGATGCAGCTGCGGTAGAGGTCGAAGTTCTTTTCCTTGATGGCAGACTGGAATATCTCCATCAGCCTTTCGGGCGAAACGTCCGGCGGGACGGATTTCACCGTGTACCAGCTCTGCTTGATCTCGTTCACGGTCTCTTCGCCCACGAAGGAGCCGGACAGCTCGTGCTTCTCGTCATAGCTGGCCATGACGCGTCCATCCACATACAGGCTGTCGGGCTGCACCACCCAGCCCCAGGAGAAGGGGGCCTTCTTGTTCTGGCTGGCGTCGGGCGATTCCATGACCGCACCCGTTATCTTGCCCAGTACCTTGAAGGAGATGGTATCGCCGATGGAGGCGTCCACCTGACGGCGGTAGCGCTTCACGGCCTCGTAGGGGGCCAGCCAGCGGCGGGAGTTGAGCTGGATGAAATAGAAACCCGTGGAAGGTTTGCCCGCGAAGGCGTATTCACCGGTGGCACCAACGAACTGATTGGCAGGATAGACCACCTCGTCGATGACGACGTGCTTGCCGATGATATCGGACGGCGTGATCTCCATGGGATCGGCCGCAGGGAAGGTGGGCGTCAGCACTTCCAGAGAAGCCAGCTTCTTCTGCCAGGCTTCCTTGCTCTGGCGGCCGAAGCGCTCACGCATCTCCTGTTCGTTGCGGAGATACGCCGTCATGTCGGGCGTGATCTCCATGTAATCGCCCTTGCTCTTCAAAAGAGCCGTGCGCGTACGCTGGAACAGAGCCTGTACGGCAGGATCGTCGGGATAGCCCTGCACGAGGCGCTTCACTCTGTCCACGGCGTCGCGCTTGTTGCGGTAGAACGAAGCCGCCCCACCGTGCTGATGCGCGACCTCTTTTTCAAATTCTTTCAGATAGTATTCCGCGCGAGAGATCTCGTTTTTCGGAGCGAGAGTCGCCGCAGACGCAGGCAGCGACGACGCCCCGAGCAGGATACTGATGGCAAGAAGGATGGCTGTCCTTTTCATGGGTCCTCCACGGTATTTTCAGTCACAGCAACATGACGTGTCAGGGGATGAGCTTCTGTTTCAGCCAGGTGTCGACCTTCTGACGGTCAGCGCCGAAGTCCGTCCCGGCAAAGATCTCGACCGGCACAGAACCGGCAAAACGGATACGCTCTTCGTCCACGGCCTTCCACAGGCCGACGCAGGTCCTCTGCCCCTTGAGCACGTTGAAAAGCAGGTATCCCTCCCCGGCCGGGAGCAGGCGGTCGGCCTCATCGCACTCCTGCGGGAAAAAGCAGAGCTTTTCCTCGGAATAGGCCGGGATGTCCGCAACGGGCCGAACCGCGGGCAGGAGCTTCGGCGCAAAGTCGAGGACGCGGAAAAACACACTCTCGACCTGCTCCGCTTCTCTGGGGCTGAGCGCGCGGGTCTCGATGAAGTCGCTCCGTATCCAGTACGGCCTGTCGAGCTTGAACACGGCCAGCTCTTCCTGCTGCTGGACATTGCCGATGAGCTTGAACCACAGCTTGCCCATGCTGTCCATGTCGGGCTCGGACTGCGCGATGAAGCGGCAGGAGCCCGCATCGTTGCGGCTGGCCATGCCCAGGATGGCGAATTCCGCACCGGCTCCGGCTCGGAGCCGGACCCCGGTGGCCGTCACGCTGAGGTGGAGCATATCCTTCGCACTGGCAGGACTTCCGGCCGGAAGCTCGGAAGGCACCAGAACACACAGGAGCATGAGGAGAACTGTCAGCAGACGCATAGGCATTTCCTCCGTTATACAAGCAAGCTGGCTCAGATACCGGCTCAGTTTCGCATCGGCATGGCATGACGCGCTGTCCTGCGGGGTCTTCCACGGTGGCATGGTCTCCTCTGGGAAAAGGACGGACGCAGGACTGCCTCAGCCTTTGTTTTCCGGCTTCATCATGTTGATGAAAAGCAGGAGTTCCTTACGGGAAGAGATATTGAGCTTGGCGTAGATGCGCCGGTTATGCGACTTGATCGTGTGGATGGTCACATGGAGCCGTTCCGCGATCTCCGGCGCGGAGAAGCCCTCGACGTAGAGGTCGAACATCGTCCTCTCGGCCTTGCTGAGCGTTTCGATGTTCGCAAGGAAGGTATGGTAGCCAGTCATGTCCGGCTGGGTCTCCTGCATGCGGGTCGCGGCTTCTTCGCGGCTGAGGTATTCGATAAGGTCATCTATCTCAGGTAGTTCCGTACGTTCGGCCTTTCCTGTCGTGATGGCGTCGATCTTCTCGAGCACGGGATTGATGAAGCGGCGGCTGATGCGGTAGCAGAAGAAATACGACAGCACGAGGAACACCGCGCTGAACACGGCCATTTTCAGGTACTTGAGCTGCACGGAAAGCCTGTGGGCCGATTCCGGCACCAGGAGCGCCGTCACCCAGTGATTGTCGCCGTCGAGCGGAGAAAGCGAGATCTTCCGTTCCATCCCCACGAAGGATCCCTGCGCGGAAACGTAGCGGTTCAGTCTGCCGCCCCACGCCGTTTTCAGCGAATCGCTGAAGGACTCCGTGAAGTTGTCGGCGTAGGCTCCGCTGTTCAGGCCCGTGGCGGGCGCAAGGGAATCCCCCTCGCGGCAGGTGAGCAGGCCCGTCACAGGCGGCAGGGTCGCCGATTCCAGGGGGAAGGCCAGCCGGAAATACAGGGAGTTCATCTCAAGCCCGCATACGCCCATGAACTCGCCTTTGCGGCTCATCAGCGGCACGCTCAGCATGATCATGTTTTCCCACGTCCCTTCAAAATTGATGCGCTGGGAAAAATAAAAGCACTTGCTGAGATCGGGCACGGCCCGCGCCCGCATCATATCGAACATGCCAAGGCGGCTGACGGAGAACTCCAGTTCCCACCTGTTGTGGAAATCGTGGCCGTGGCGGGAACCCACCTCATGCATGCCGCGAGCGAAGAGCAGGATGGGGGCGATGGGGTCGCAGTTGTGGATGTTGGCGAGCTTGAGATAGATGCCGGCTCTGGACTGCTGGGCGTCCGGGACAGAGGTGTCCACCATGGCGCCGAACACCACGAACACGCCGCTGCTCCCGGCAAAGCTCAGGGTCTGATCTAAGATGTCGTACGAGCGTTCTTCCAGCGGTCGGAAAGGTCGGAAAATTTCGCGTTCCTGTCGGCCAGTTCCTGCTCGATGGCGGCGGAAAGGCGCTGGGAAAGACGTACGCCATGCCCGGCCATCTTGTTGAAATGCAGGGTGATGCGCCTGTCGTAGTCGTCGAGGAGCACTTCGAGCTGAGCGGCGGTATCGTTCTTT
Organism: Mailhella sp.; assembly: GCA_045543435.1. Lineage (GTDB taxonomy): Bacteria > Desulfobacterota > Desulfovibrionia > Desulfovibrionales > Desulfovibrionaceae > Mailhella. Next base: position 747 of record JAZQMJ010000333.1, on the reverse strand, counting down.
TCCGAAGGGAGCATGCCCAGCGAGCCGAGCAGGAAAAACGTACAGCCCAGAAGCACGATGCAGAGCAGGAGTATGTAAAAGCGCAGTCGCCCCCGAAAACTCAGGACGTTCGTATCCTGACTCCTCAGAAGGCTGTACAGCTTTTTATGATACTCGAAAAACTCGCCGGGCTTCATGACTGCTCCATGCGCTCCCTGAACTCGTCGAACATGGCGTCGAGCGTAGCATCGTCGGGAGTTTTGCCGCCGCACTTGTCTATCCAGCGTTCAAAAAGGGCCATCTGCTCGTCGCAGAACTTCTTTTCCAGTTCGCCGTAGCCGTCGAAAAACGGCAGTTTATAGAACTCGTACTCCCGATGCAGACGATTCACGGCCTTGTACAGTTCCTGCGTCTTTTCGGGCAGACCTTCGAGCTGTTCCGCCTTGATGACGCGCGAAAAAGCCTCGTTCTTCACCGGCAGATAGCCCGTGGAAAGCACGAAGGGCACGTTGTTCTCTTCTTTGGTGAGCCACTGGGCGAACACGGAGGCCGCGTATTCCTTGGCCTTGGTGGACTTGGGGATGCAGAGGCTCGAGCCCGCGAGGATGGTGAGCGGGCGGGCCTCGGCGAATTTGGGCGCAGGAAGGACACGCAGGCGGAGCGGAAGATGCGTGTTGTCGGGGAAGGTCATGATGTCCTTGAAGTACAGGATCGACGCCGTGGACTCCACGCCGCAGAGCGTTTCCCCCACCATCATGGCCGCAGTGG
>JAZQMJ010000332.1:0-7435 GCA_045543435.1 Mailhella sp. | reverse complement strand
CCGCCATCTTCGCCATGGCTCTCGTGGCCACGGCCTACGGCTTCCACAGCTGGATGAGCGGCACCGGCGACAGCGGCCTCTATATCCTTCTGGTCGGCTTCTCCGCGCTGTTCTTCTTCTCCAGTTCCCGCGTCCTGCCTACGGCCCGCATGAACCGCAAGGCCCTCGTCGCCGCTCTGGACAAGACCCGCGCCGAGCTTGCCGGATATCTGGCTGGCTATCCCGATTTTCCTCTCCCTGTCCGCTATGCCCATCCGCTCACCGTGGCCCGCATGATACGCTCCGTGCGCGAAGGCCGTTCTGAAACGATGGAGGAAGCCTTCGAAGACATGAAGGCAGTACTCAAGGCCATGAACAAGAGCGTCACTGTGAGCCAGGCCGAGTACGACGAAGTGGTGACCATCAAGCCCATGTTCCTGCTGGAAAACTACCAGTAGCCGCACTTTCCCAGCCTATGAAAGAAGGCCGTCTCTCTTCCGGGAGGCGGCCTTTCGTTATGCGCATAAAGCGGGAACGGGGAAGTTCTGGTACGCTTCAGCCCATAAAAGAGCCCGCCTTTCCGAAGAGAGGCGGGCTCAGTCGATTCAGTTCAGCAGGGGCTGATTACTGGATGGTGGTGGGGTCGATGAAGATCCAGTTCTTGTCGGCGGTCACGGGGAGGCCGAGTTCCTTCTGGTGGGCGGCAGACTTCTGGGCGTGGGCCCAGGTCTTCTTGGCGCGCTTGTCCTTCATGACGTCGCCGGGCTTGCGGTTGATCCAGATCTTGATGCCGCCCTTGGAGACGTCAACGGATTCCAGCATATAGGTGTCGGACTCAATGGAGTCGCCGGCGCACATGATGGGGGTGCGGAACTGGTCGATGTAGCCGATGCAGGAGCCCTGCTTGCCTTCGAACCAGGTCATGGGGTTGGTCAGGAAGGCAGTGGTGACCTTGTCCATGTTCTTGGCGGGGTCATAGTTGCCGTCGCGCACCTGCATGCGGGCGTTGGTGAGTTCGCCGGTCTTGGGGTCCTTGAGGAGGACGGTCACGCCGATGACGTTTTCGGGCTTGATGTTGTAGCCGTACTTGGGATCGGAGGCGATCATGCGCACGATCTCTTCGTGGGCGGCAGTCATGATATAGACTTCGATGCCGTTTTCACGGAGCATGGCATAGAGTTCCTGCATGCCGCGGAACATCTTGGGGATGGGCAGTTCAACGGTCACGACCTTGTCGCCGTCCCAGACCTGACGCTTGATGACGGGGTCCTTCATGGCCAGCATGTCGTCGAGATGCTTCTTCAGTTCCTTGAGGGTGAAGCCGGCGAAGATCTGAGAGGCCCAGGGATAGCTGATGAGGTCATGCATCTCGCAGAGGCGCCAGTAGTAGGAAGTCATGTTTTCCTTGCCGCCTTCGAACTCAGGGCTGTCCTTGAAGGGGATCAGCTTGCAGTGGGGATCCATGGTCTCACGGGTGAGCAGGCCCTTCATGTCCATGTAGGCGAGGAAGGGGTCGAGCAGGTCGTAGCGGTAGGTGGTCTGGTCCATGTCGAACACGGCGTATTCGCCCTTGTGGGCATTGGCCTTGATCGCGGCTTCGATCTTGGCGGCGGCTTCGGCGGGCCAGTGCTTCAGTTCGGCGGCGTCAGAGGTGTTCACGAGCAGAGCGCAGCAGAACACGGAGGCGACGAGAGCCTTGGCAATGTTTTTGAGAGTCATGATGACCTCCAAAGATAGGGTTGGCAGTTCTGGGCCAGTTACCGGATATAGCTGTTGATCGTGGCAATGCCTTCAGCATTGGAGCGGAAGTATATGCGGATCTCGCTGTTCTCATCGAGTTCGAAGCTGGCTTCTTCGAGCAGGCCGTTGGAAACGGCGGTGAGCAGGGTGTTGAGCACTTCTTTCTTGTTCAGGGCCTTGTAGCCGGAATAGTCGGCCTTGAGGGCCTCGATGACCTCTTCGGGGCAGGCGGTGCGGCCGTCGGTGAAGAGCTTGAGGATGGCGTAGTTCAGAGGCATCATGGCTTAGCCCTCCTTCTTCTTGCTGAAGAATTCCAGCGGATTGGTGGCGATGGTGAAGATACCCACTACCATGATCACGGCGGCTATCCAGGCCACGATGGGCATGTTCCAGCCTTCGAGGCCGAAGACGAGGCCCAGCCAGATCCAGCAGAAGAAAGGTTCCCAGAAGGAGAAGGTGCCGTTGCAGGCCATGCCGAGGGCCGCGCCGCACATGGCGTTGCCCTTGTACCACAGCATGAAGGTCATGCAGCAGAAGAAGCCGGCCACGCAGAACCACTTCATGGATTCGAAGTCGGCGGCGGCTTCGAAGATCATGCCGAGGCCGTCGGCTCCGCCGATGATGGCCAGCACGGGGACCATGATGAAGAGGTTGGAGAGGCCGTTGGTCACTTCGCGGATGGTGATGCCGATCTCGGTATCGATCATGGCGCAGGCGTAGCCGCCCACACAGCCTTCAAGGCCCCAGCCGAGGGCGGCGAGGAAGCCGAAGAAGAGGCCGAGCATCATGTTGGGGTAGGTCTCGTTGCCGCCCATGCTGGAGATGCCGATGAGGGCGCTGGCGGAGAAGCAGATCATGATGCCGAGCATCATGCGCGGGGTGAGCGTCTGCTTGAAGAAGATGCGGGCGAGGATGGCGCCGATGGCGGGGCAGAGCGCGCTGATGGGCACCACGATGGAGCCGGCCTGCTGCAGGCCGACAACGTACGCCGTAGAGGCGAAGGGGCCGCCGAGTATGGCAGCGGCCATGAGGAGGGCGCCGGGCTTGGTGCGCATGCTGGGCCAGAGGTCCACCAGCTTGCCGCTGCGCCCGGCCTGGAGCAGGGCCCAGATGGCGCCGAAGGTGTCGGTGAGGGCGGCGCCCAGGGCGCTGAGGAGGAACATGACCACGAAAGAGGAGAGGCCTGCGTCGGGGCCGTACCACTTGGCCCAGATGCCTACGGACATGGCCAGCGTCATGAAGGCCGTATAGTTGCCGTAGATGGCGCCGGAAAGGACACCCGTGACGATGCCTTTTTTCCTGAAGTCATAAGCAAGCTTGTTCTTTGCCGCTATTGCGGCGGCACTCGGCGTTCCTGCAGTCTGTGCCATATGCCCTCCGGGGAAGGAAAAAAAGGTTAACGCCGGGGCCGTGCAAGTATCCCCTAGGGAGAAGCCTGTATGCAGCGGCTGCAAAATTCCATTCTTGGGGGCTTTGCGGGACTTGCGGCCTCAAGCTGGAATCCTTTCCGGCTTGCTCTGCGTATTCACTGCATTTTTGGAGCAGTCAGCCGAAGAGCAGGGTATTATTGCAAGCAGGATAAACTTTTCCCCTAGGGGAAGGTCAAGGGGAGATGATGCAAAAAGGCATATGCTGAAAAAAAAGAAAAAATTTTACAATGAAACCCATTGTAATAATGGTAAAAATTGGTTAGTTCTGATGTGAGGACGATGCTGTTTCGAGGATTTTGCCTCGTGCCGGCAGCTCCGGAATGCTTGACCATGCGGGAAGCTATGCATTTTTGCAATGGTCTCGTATTTTGGCTAAATGCGCGCACTTTCTCGATTTCGTGGGCCGGTGTGGCGGTTTTGCCTATAGTGTCTTTTGGGGGAAAATGTTCTTGACCTTCCCCTTTGGGGAAAGGATATCATGAAGTAAATAGGTTTGTTCTGTGTGCTTTTTTCATGGCACAGAGTGGATCAGGGCCTGGGCGGGGCCTGCTGAGAGTGCGAAAATCCTTTCACGCTCCCTGCACTGTCCCAGTTTTTGATCTCAAACTTTGACTTCCCGGCAACGGTGGTCATGCACTGACCTGAGGAGGAAATTAGGATATGATGGCACTTGGACTTGTGGAGACTCTGGGGCTGGTCCCGGCTCTTGAAGCCGCCGACGCCATGCTCAAAGCCGCTGACGTGCGCCTGCTGGAAAAGAGCTACGCCGATGCCGGTCTCGTGACTATCACTGTGGCTGGCAGCGTTTCTGCCGTGCAGGCTTCCGTGGAAGCCGGCAAGGCCACGGTTATGCGCTTCCCCGGCGATGCCCTGGTCGGCGCACATGTCATCCCCCGCCCCGATGCAGAACTGGCTCTCATCATCAATCTTGACCCCGACAAGGGCAAGAAGCAGGAAGAAAAGGCTGAAGCTCCCGCCGATGAAGGCGAGGGTGAAGCCGAGGAGCCTGAACTAGGGCGGGCAGTAGAAGTTTCTGAAAAGCAGGAGGCCGAGGCCTCTCCTGCCGAAGCCGTTGCTGACCAGGCGCGGCTGAAAAGAATGAGCCTGAATCGCCTGCGCCAGATGGCCTGGGGCATGGACAAGATCTCCATGTCTGAAGAAGCCATAGCGTCGGCCGACAAGAAAACCCTGATAGCCGCCATAATGCAGGCGTTCAGGAAAGTAGAGGAGTAGTTAAATGGTAGACAAGGATTTGCTGTCCATACAGGAAGCTCGTTCCCTTGTGCGTGCCGCCCGTGCCGCCCAGGCTGAGTACTCTCAGCTCGGCCAGGAGCGCATCGATGCCGTCATCAAGGCCATTTCCGAAGTCGGCATCGCCCATGCCGAAGAACTGGCCCAGATGGCTCACGAAGAGACCGGCTACGGCAAGCCTGCCGACAAGAAGACCAAGAACCTGCTCGCCGCAGAAAAGGTCTATGCCTGCATCAAGGACATGAAGACTGTCGGTATCCTTGAAGAAGACAAGGTGAACAAGGTCCTCAAGGTGGCCGTGCCCGTCGGCGTCATCGCCGGTGTCGTGCCTTCCACCAACCCCACCTCCACTGTCATCTACAAGTCTCTCATCGCCCTGAAGTCCGGCAACGCCGTGGTCTTCACCCCCCATCCTTCCGCCAAGAAGTGCATCGCCGCTACCGTCCAGTATATTAAGGAAGCCCTGCACAAGTGCGGCGTGAGCACCGACCTCGTGAGCTGCGTGAGCGTGCCCACCCTCGAAGGCAGCGCCGAACTCATGAAGATCGCTGACCTCATCCTCGCCACCGGCGGCCCCGGCATGGTGAAGGCTGCCTACAGCTCCGGCACTCCCGCCCTCGGCGTGGGCGCCGGCAACGTGCCCGCCTACATCGAACGCAGCGCCGACATCAAGGACGCTGTGGCCAAGATCTTCGCCTCCAAGACTTTCGACAACGGCACCATCTGCGCCTCCGAACAGTCCATCATCTGCGACGCCGTCATCGCTGCCGACGTCAAGCGCGAAGTCATCGCTCAGGGCGGCTTCTTCCTCGAAGGCGAGAACCTGATCAAGGTGAAGGCCATCATGGAACGCGGCAACGGCTCCATGAACCCCGCCATCGTCGGCCGTGATGCCCAGACCGTCGCCAAGATCGCCGGCATCTCCATCCCCGAAGGCACCCGCCTGCTCGTCTCCGACGAACCCGGCGTCGGCCCCAAGTACCCCTTCTCCAAGGAAAAGCTGACCTCCCTCATCGGCTTCTACGTCGTCAACGACTGGAAGGAAGCCTGCGAGCTCTGCCACTCCCTGCTCCACAACTGCGGCATCGGCCACACCCTCGCCATCCACTCTCACAACGATGACATCATCCGTGAGTTCGGCCTGAAGAAGCCCGTTTCCCGTATCGTGGTGAACACTCCCTCCACCCATGGCGGCGTGGGCCTCTCCACCGGCCTGTTCCCCTCCTTCACGCTGGGCTGCGGCGCCGTCGGCGGTTCCGCTACCTCCGACAACGTGAACCCCATGCATCTTCTGAACATCCGCTATGTGGCTTACGACCTGGGCAACACCCCTGTCGCTGCCCCTGCCGCTCCCAAGCACACCTGCTCCTGCGGCGGCAACTGCGGCGGTCACGGCTCCGTTGACATCAACGCCCTGACCTCCATGATCGTGGCTGAACTGAAGAAAGTGATGTAATTCCCGGGTGCGGCGGATGCGCTCCGCCGCGCACGCTTTGCTGAATCAACAAAAAACATCTCAAGGAGATCGACATGACTTCTACCAATGCTCTCGGCATGATCGAAACCAAGGGCCTCGTCGGCGCTGTTGAAGCCGCTGACGCCATGGTCAAGGCTGCTAACGTCACCCTCATCGGCCGCGTGCAGGTTGGCGGCGGCCTCGTCACCGTTATGGTTCGCGGCGACGTCGGCGCTGTCAAGGCTGCTACCGACGCCGGTTCCGCTGCTGCCCAGAAGGTCGGCGAGCTCATCAGCGTGCACGTCATTCCTCGCCCCCACTCCGAAGTCGAACTCATCCTTCCCCAGCTGGGCGCCTAATAAGCATTGATGGGGCCGGGGGCTTCCCCCGGCCCTGCATCCCGCTGAAAAGCCGTGGATGCGCCATGTTATAGTGGAGAGACCATGAACGAAGTAGCCATCAAAAACATGCTGGCTGAGATCCTCACCTGCGTGCTGAACGAAGTCCGTGCCCAGAACGGCCGCGCCCCTGTTGCGGCTCCTGCCCGTCCTGAGAACGGACCTATCCCGATCGAGCTTTCCGCTCGTCACGTGCACCTCAGCGAGAAGGACTGCCTTGCTCTGTTCGGCGGCCCTCTCACCTTCGTGCGCGAACTTTCCCAGCCCGGCCAGTTCCTCGCTAAGGAACGCGTGCGCCTCATCGGCCCCAAGGGCGTGATGGACAACGTGGCCGTGCTCGGTCCTACCCGCAGCAGCTCTCAGGTCGAACTTTCCAAGACCGACGCCCGTGTCCTCGGCATCGACGCCCCCGTGCGCCAGTCCGGCGACGTGGCCGGCTCTCCCGGCCTCCTGCTCGCTTCCGATAAGGGCATCGTCGGCATCAAGGAAGGCGCCATCGTGGCTTCCCGCCATATCCACATGACCACTGCCGATGCCGCTCGCCTTGGCCTGAAGGACAACGACATGGTCAGCGTGCGTCTCGACTCCGAACGTCCCATGATCTTTGAAGACGTCCTCGTGCGCGTGAGCGACAAGTTCGCCCTCGCCATGCACATCGACGCCGACGAAGGCAATGCTTCCGGCTGGAAGAAGGGCGTGGACGGCGTTATCGTGGCCAGAGGTTCTCATGGACATTGATGCTGTCGAGAGCCGCATAGCAGAGCTCGAACGCCGCATCAGCACCGTTGCTGAGGTCTCTGCCCGCGAAAAGCTTTACGTGGGCGTTGACCTCGGCACCGCGTACATCGTGGTGGTCGTGGTGAACGGTTCCGGCGAACCCGTGGCCTGCGCTCTGGAATTTGCCCAGGTCGTGCGCGACGGTCTCGTGGTGGACTATGTGGGTGCTACCCAGATAGTGCGCCGCCTCGTCGGACAGCTTCAGGAACGCCTCGGCCGCGAACTCGAAGACGCGGCCATCGCCGTGCCTCCGGGCACCGGTGTGCGCGAATGCGCCACCCACCGCCATGTGGTGGAAGGCGCAGGCCTCAATGTCATTTCCATCCTCGATGAGCCCACGGCGGCTAACGCTGTGCTCAACGTGGAGAACGGCGTCATCGTCGATATCGGCGGCGGCACCACCG
>JAZQMJ010000331.1:0-3210 GCA_045543435.1 Mailhella sp. | reverse complement strand
CCTATCTCTTCATCGGGCACGAAGGCCACGCGGATGTCGCCGTGGGGGATGCTCTTGTCGGCGGTAAGCGCAGAGAGCATGGTCATCACGTTGGCGATAGCGGCCTTGTCGTCAGCGCCGAGAACGCTGGTGCCGTCCGTGAACACGATGTCCTGGCCGGCGTATTCAGCCAGCTCGGGGTGTTCGGAAAGGCGGAGCCAGATGTCCTTCTCGGCGTTCAGGCAGACGTCGCCGCCTTCGTAGTGCAGTATCTGAGGATGCACTTCGGGAGAAAGGGACACGGGAACAGTATCGAGGTGGGCCACCCAGCCGATGGTGGGCACGCCGGGCTTGTTGCCGGGGAGCTTGGCCGTGAGGATGGCGTGTTCGTTGAGTTCTATCTCTTCGAGGCCCATCTCGCGCAGTTCAGCTTCAAGAAGGCGGGCAAGCTCGCGCTGGCCTTCACTGCTGGGCACCACGCCGGCGCGGCCGTTGCTCTCGGTGGGGATGGCAACGTAGCGCAGGAAGCGTTCGGTGAGTTCCTTGGCGAATTTCATAGTCGATTCCTCTTCGGAAGCTTACTTCACAGGGGGATAGACGTAGCCGGCGTCGAAGCCGAGCGGGATGCCGATCATCCAGAAGGCGTACAGGACGGCGGTGAGCACCACGAGCAGAGCAAGGGTGTAGGGGATCATCATGGAGCAGAGGGTGCCCACGCCGGTGGCCTTGGCATACTTCTGGCAGTACATGATGAGGAGGGGATAGAAGGGGAACAGGGGGGTGGACACGTTCACGGCAGAGTCAGACACGCGGAAGGCGGCCTGGGTGAGCTCGGGGGAGATGCCGAGCATCATGAGCATGGGCACGAAGATGGTGGAGAGGATGGCCCACTTGGAGGTGGCGGAGGTGATGAGGATGTTCAGCATACCGGTGAGCAGGATGATGCCGAACAGCGTCATGCCGGAGGGCAGGCCCATGTTCTTGAGGAATTCAGCGCCGGAAATAGCCAGCAGAGTGCCGATGTTGGACTTGCCGAACACATAGAGGAACTGGGCGGCGAAGAAGGCGAACACGATGAAGCCCAGGAGCATGGGCATGATGCCTTCCATGGCCTTGATGACGTCGGTGCTGGTCTTGAACTTGCCGGAGGAAAGGCCGTAGGTAAGGCCGGGAACGGAGAAGAACAGGAAGAGCAGAGGCACGAGGGCCTGCATGGCGGGAGCCTTGGGAGAAGTCAGGGAGCCGTCGGGAGCGCGGAACAGGGAGTTCTCAGGCAGGCAGAGCAGGAAGAACGTGAGGGCGAAGGCGCCCCAGACGAGGCAGGCCTTGCGGAAGGCGCGGTCTTCTTCGGGAGTGGAAGGATGGAGCTGGAGGTCGGGGTCGTTCTCGAGGCCGCTGTCGAGGGGCATGGTGGCGCGCAGGCGGGGCTCGACAATCTTATCGGTGACGTACCAGCAGGCGGCAAGAACGAAGAAGGTGCCGCCGAGGGCGAAGAAGTAGTTGCAGAGCACGTTCACGGAGTAGGAAGCGTCGATGCTCTGGGCGGCGGCCTGAGTGAAGCTCTGCATCACCGGGTCGATGATGGAGGGGGTGTAGCTGGCGGTGAAGCCGCCGGCCAGGCCGGCGAAGGAGCAGGCGATGCCGGCGAGGGGGTGACGGCCGCAGGTGTAGAACATGAGGGCCGACACAGGCATGAGCACCACATAGGCAGAGTCGGAAACGACGTGGCACAGGATGGAGATGAAGATGACGGCAGGAGTCAGGCAGGACTGGGGGATGATGCTGAGCAGACGCTTCAGCAGCATATGCAGGAAGCCGGAGCCTTCCATGATGCCGATGCCCAGAGTGGCCACGATGGTCATGCCCAGCGGGGGGAAGTTCATGAAGTTCTTCACGGAAGAGATCATGAGCTGGAGCAGGTTCTGGGGGCTGAGCATGTTCAGCACGCGGATGGTCTCGCCGGTGCTGGGATGCTTGTAGTCGAAAGACACGAAGGACAGGGCGAAGGACAGGATGCAGGCTATCACCAGGGCATAGATGAAAAGCATGGTGATGTGGGGCAGCTTGTTGCCTGCGGCTTCCACAGCGTTCAGGAAGCGGTTGAGGGCGCCGCTGGGCTGCTGGATGTTAGAGGACATGGGCACTCCTTAAAATTATTGAGCCGCCTTTCAGCGGTTCTTGGAAATTTGAAACGCGTTACTTTGCCCTTTTAAAGGATAAGAAGCAAGCAAATAGTACGCCGAAAGGCGAGGCGCCGGAGTGCCGCGAAGCCCTGGAAGGCTTTATCGCCGGAATATCATTGAGGCTTTCCCATTCTTCTGAAAATTTCGTTCTGCAGGTCTTCAAGCGGTATCTGCCTGAGGAATTCGGCGGAAAGGCACTTTTTTCCGGCTTTGGCACTTCCGCCCTCCTCTGCCAGCAGGAATACCGGCATCGCTCCCTCAAGTATCCAGTCGGGATTGGCCCGGAACTTCTGGACAAGGACGACGAGCCAAGATGCCGGGATGCGTCCCCTTTTCGACGCCTCCGAAATGGAGGCCTGCCTTACGCCGAGGATATCTGCGAGCTGGCACTGCGTCCTCGCCTGCGCGATGAACTTCACGCGCGCCATCTGGGCTTCAAAGGAGTGGAATCGATTCTGACCGGGCATAGCAAGTTGCCTCTTTGCTGAGTAGAAAAAGAAAAAATATGTCCTTTAGCGTATAATTTATTTCCTTGGCAAAAGCTAGATTAAGGAGATGAAATCTTACCCCAACTTCGGAACAACACTGCGAAAACTTCGAATCGAGAAAGGTCTTTCTCAGGAGGCTCTTGCCTCTCGCCTCGACATGGTGTCGAACGGATATATTTCACGGCTGGAAAGCGGGCAGAAAAATCCTACCCTTGAAATGGTTTTCAAACTAGCCGAAGCTCTGGGAATAAAAGCTTGGGAACTCATCAAGCTTGTTGAAGAAAAAGAGCAGAACTGAAAAGACCCCGCGTGATGCGAGGTCTTTTTTCTTTAAAGTTCCACTTCAACTTTATGATGATAACACCAGGTCGGAGGCTTTCTTCCTCTGAAAACTGGCACAAGAATGGCACAGGTCGCCGGATAACAGAAAAGGGAGCTACGACTTCCATCGTAACTCCCTGAAATTTCTGGTCGGGATGACTAGATTTGAACTAGCGACCCCTTGAACCCCATTCAAGTGCGCTCCCAGACTGCGCTACATCCCGACTCTGGTATGCTGA
>JAZQMJ010000330.1:0-11198 GCA_045543435.1 Mailhella sp. | reverse complement strand
CCTGCTCATGCGCTCCTGCCCCAAGATGTTCACCGCCATCGCCTTCGACTCCGGCGGCGTGGCTTCCGGCCCCATGGCCTCCACCTTCATCCTGGCCTTCATGCTGGGCGTCTCCCGCGGCGTAGGCGGCAACCCTGCCGTGGACGCCTTCGGCTGCATAGCCATGATAGCCATGACCCCGCTCATCGCCATCCAGCTCCTCGGCATCATTTTCAGCCGCAAAACGGGAGAACATAAATGAACGAGCTTCACGACCTCACCAGCCGCCTGCTCATCGTCATCACTGAAAAACACCGCTGTGACGCCGTGATGGCCGAAGCCCGCAAGGCAGGGGCCAGCGGCGGCACCATCATGTTCGGCATGGGTACGGCTGAGAACAAATGGCTTCGCCTGCTCGGCCTCGAAGACATCGAGAAAGAACTGCTCTGGTCCGTCATGCCGGGCTCGCTCACCCGCAGTGTCATGGACGCCCTGCACAAGGCCCCCTGCCTCGCCTCGACGCGCGGCGTCATGTTCACGCTCGATATCAGTTCCGCCCTGCATCTCATCGGCACTCCCCTCTTCTCCGCCCCCACTTCTTCTCTGGAGGAAAACATGTCTGCCAGCGCTTCGGCATCCCCCGCCTACGAACTCATTTCCGTCATCGTCAACAGCGGCGGCTCCGATAAGGTCATGGATGCGGCTCGCGAAGCCGGGGCCACCGGCGGCACTGTGGTCAACGCCCGCGGCACCGCCCGCCCTGAGGACGCCCCCTTCTTCGGCATCACCATCGTGCCGGAGAAAGAACTCGTCATGATTCTCTGCCCCCGGAAGGACACCGACCGCATCATGGAACGCATCCTGAAAGAATTCAGCGATGCTGAACGCGGCGCCGGCATCGCCTTCCATATGCCCGTATCCTCTTTCGAAATGCTGGGCTCGAAAAAGTAATTTCCCGCTGTCCGCAGAAAAAGCCGGCATCCCGAAGGATGTCGGCTTTTTCTATGCGCGCTTAAAACAAGTCCGGCCCGCACGTTGGAGCATACGCACGAGCCGGTCTTACCGAGGGGATTCAAGGAGGAGTGGATGACTTCAATGTACGCCCTTCGCCCCGCAAGTCACGTTTCAAAATATTTCCCCGCTTTCTGCCGTGTTACAAATGCTTGCAGAGGGAGAGATTTCTTTCAGCCGAAAGATTTCCCTTTGTCATGGCCAGACTCTGCCGTATCATCAAGCTCATGAAAAAACTTCTCTCTTCTCTCAAGCATTCCCTGACTGCGATCCTGGAATTCTTCTCCGCCCCTCCCCGACGCGGGCAATGCCCGCACTGCGGCGGAGGAAAATGCTATGGTGCCTGCCAGTTCGTCCGCAACGACAAGGCCGGCGGGAAAAACTGAACTCATCGACCCAAAAGAAAAGGCATACCGTGTGTACGATATGCCTTTTCTTTTTTTTTGCTGGAGCGCGGGCTAGCGAAGTTCCTCCGCATCGGAGAGCGCCGTGGAAGCATGCACCACGACCTTGCGGTCATAGCTGGCGAACATGGCGTCCACGTCCTCCCGTCTGGGAGCAGGCGTGACGAAGCTGACCGCAGGCACTATGACCATGCCGGCCAGCATGGCGAGCACACCGGCGTTGATGGGAGAAGACAGGAAAGGCGTAACGAAGGGAACACCGGCGACCATGCAGGCCATGCAGGCGCACATGATGCCCACACCGGCGATGAACGAAGCCATGACGGCCGCCGGACTCGTACGCTTCCAGTACAGGGCGAACAGGAAGGGGGCGAGGAAGGCGCCCGCCAGCGCGCCCCACGAAATGCCCATGAGCTGGGCGATGAAGGTGACGGAACTCTTGGCCTGCACGATAGCGATGATGGAGGACACCGCGATGAAGAAGACCACCAGCAGGCGGATCTGCAGGAGCTGGACCCGGTTGCCCGGCACCTTGCCGCGGCGGAGCATCAGCGGGACGAAGATGTCCAGGGCCAGAGTCGAGCCGGAAGTGATGACAAGGGAAGAAAGCGTGGACATGGAGGCGGACAGCACGAGGATGACCACGATGCCCAGCAGTATGTCCGGCAGTCCGGAAAGCATGGCCGGGATGATGCTGTCGAACACAGGCTTGCCCGGAGCCACGTATTCTACGGCATCCGCATAGAGCTGGCCGAAGCCGCCGAGGAAGTAGCATCCGCCGGCCACGATGAAAGCGAAGATCGTAGAGATGACAGTGCCCTTGGAGATGGCGTTCTCATCCGTGATGGCATAGAACTTGCCCACCATCTGGGGAAGGCCCCATGTACCGAAGGAGGTAAGAAGCACCACGCCCAGAAGTTCCAGAGGGGCAGGCCCGAAGAAGGATATGAGCGCGCCCTGCATATCGGGAGCCTGGGGGGCGGATATAGCGGAGAGCTTCGTCATGGCCGCGCCCATGCCGCCGTTGCCCTCCAGCACGGCCCAGATGACAGCCGCGATGCCGAAAAGCATGATGATGCCCTGGATGAAGTCGTTCACGGCGGCGGCCATGTAGCCGCCCAGCAGGACGTAGCCGGCAGTGAGAACGGCCATGCCCAGCACGCACCAGGTGTAGTCGATGCCGAAGGCCATGCCGAACAGGCGGGAAAGGCCGTTGTACAGAGAGGCGGTGTACGGGATGAGGAAGACGAAGATGATGGCGGCGGCCGCAATGCGCAGGACAGGGGACTGGAAACGCTTGCCGAAGAATTCCGGCATAGTGGCGCTGTCGAGCTGCTGGGTCATGATGCGGGTACGGCGTCCAAGCACGTTCCAGGCGAGCAGAGAACCGATGAAGGCGTTGCCGATGCCTATCCATGTGGCGGCCACGCCGTACTTCCACCCGAACTGACCAGCGTAGCCAACGAAAATCACGGCAGAGAAGTAGGAGGTGCCGTAGGCAAAAGCGGTCAGCCAGGAACCGATGGAGCGGCTGCCCAGCACGAAGCCATGGACATCGGACGTACTGCGGCGGCAGGCAAGGCCGACGCCGAGGGTCACAAGAAAGAAGACCAGCAGAATGAAAACTTTGACCAACATGAGGATATCCTCCCTTTCCTCGGTGCGCCGGAACTCCTGACAAATAAAAAAAGCCGTACAGAAATTCCGTGCGGCTTTGTTTTGTTGCTCTGAGAAAGGCTTCCTGACTTCTACCTCTCGTCTGACACGCCGCAAGACCCTCTATAATAATAGAAGCAGCTGTAATAGGCGTTCATGGCGAAAATGGAGTTCATAGAATTCCTTCCTTTGTGTGAAGCATGCTCCTCTGCGAGAGCTTTGTCAATAAGGAAGCCCTTGGCAGATGGATAGAAAAATCAGGAAAAAGGAGCCTGCTCGTCATCCTCGTTCAGACTCTGAAGAAGCTCAACAAGCGTGATCTGCAAGCCCTTCGCAAGCTTGTTCAGTGTGGAAAGGGTAGGCGAAGAGGGCTTGGATCCTTCCAGCTTCTGGAGATACTTATAGTCGACACCAGCCCGCTGAGCCAAAGCCTCCTGGGTCAAGCCTTTGGACTTCCTCAGTTCCTTAAGAGCATGGGCAAAACGTACGTCAATGGTGTCCATTGACTTAAGATAAGGGGACTTGTATACATAAGACACCGTATATATGCGGTGATTATTCATGCCTCAACGGGAGGTTTTACCTATGAGTACTATGACAGCCATCGGCTTAGCACACGGCATATTTCCCATCGTAGGCTGCATGCTATTAAAAAATAAGTGGGGATTAGGCTTGGGAACACTCATTGGCGTCCTAATAGCTGCTTTCCTCGGAAGTCCTCGCTATCTTATGATGGATTTGATAGGCATTGCGGGAGGAATGGCAGTAGGAGTGTTTAGTTTAAAAGACACTGAAGATGCATAATCCTAGCTGAAAAATTACCCACTACGCCAACACATAAAAACGCAAAGGAAGATTTATGCCAACTCCTGGCCCCAGAGTGACTGGAGGTGACCCTCTAGAGAACGTCCTAACTTTTTTAGGCTTGGTGGTTCTATTTTGTATCTTAGACAAGCTATTCAAAAGGTAGACTATCCTTGGCCCGTAGCCCATGGCTATGGGCCTTTTTTATTCTACCAATAAGTCTCGCAAAACCAACAGATAGAATTCCCTAAAGATTGCTTACCGCCAAAAGGATACTTGCGGGCTTTGGGGCCGCAATATACTCTTGAGTATCGCTGTTGTACTATTTGATTCGTCAAACTTCAACTCAGGAGTTCCCATGCCGTATATGCTCATACTCGGTGCCACGTCGGAAATAGCCCGCGCCTGCGCCCTGCACTTCGCACAGGAAGGCTGGGATCTCTGCCTCGCCGGGAGAAGGCTGGATGCTCTGCATGCCATGGCGCAGGAACTCCATGCCAAGACCGGATGCACAGTGGACTGGGCAGAGTTTGACGCATTGAACACTTCCACACACGCAAAGCTCTGGGCATCCCTTGCGGACAGGACCGATGCCGTGCTCTGCGCCGTAGGTCTTCTGGGGGATCAGCTCGCGGCCCGCCACGACAGCGATGCGGCAGACAAGATACTGCGTGCGAACTTCACCGGGCTCGTCCCTCTGCTGTCCATGGCGGCTGACACCTTCGAACAGAGACGGCGCGGCCTCATCATCGGTATCAGCTCAGTTGCTGGCGACAGGGGGCGCGGCTCCAACTATCTCTACGGCAGTGCCAAGGCTGGCTTCACCGCCTTCCTTTCCGGACTCAGAGCAAGACTTGCGCCAAGCGGCGTGCAAGTGCTCACCGTCAAACCCGGACTCATCGCCAGCCCCATGACCGAAGGCCGCGACCTGCCGAAGCACCTCATCGCCTCGCCGGAAACCGCCGCTCGCGACATCGCCAATGCCGTCAGGAAAGGAATATCTACCTTATACACCCCCAAGTACTGGCGCGGCATCATGCTTGCGGTCAAGCATCTTCCGGAACGGCTGTTCATCAAGCTGAAATCATGAGACTTTATACCTCCTGAAAACGAAAAAGCCCCTCCAGCGGGCAAGGCTGGAAGGGCTTCGAAGAAAACCGTTTTAGTACCGAATAGTTTGGTTCTGTATGCTGGAGGTGGAAAGAGTATCGAAAAAAGAAAAAACCACCTACGAGGATTTCTCGTAAGTGGCTGTATTTACTGGTTGCGGGGAAAGGATTTGAACCAATGACCTTCGGGTTATGAGCTTTTTGAAGGTTAATTTTATACAAATTTATTTAGCTTTATTTATATTTATATTTCATATAGTTATCATAAATCATAAAAATTCAAAACTTGACCAAATTTTATTAAATTTGCTAGAAATTGGCCGTCTGGTTAGAAATAGGTTAGAAAAGTTTGACCTATGGGTTCTGTTTCGGGTTAACTTCGGGTCTAATTTTCGAGCAAATTTAAGGGCGTTGTAGGTTAGATTATGGCTACTCTGAAAAAGCGTGTTCACCCCAAAAAATGGCCGGGTGTTTATTACTACGAAACAGAAAATCTTTTCCGAGGAGCACCCGATCGCTGCTTCTACATTACCTATAAACAAGGCACACGTCTTGTCTGGGAAAAGGTTGGAAAACTCTCCGAAGGCTATGGGCCTGACGTTGCCGCAGAAATCCGTGCTGACCGGGTAAAGGCCATCCGACATGGCGAAGAGGTAAAGACCGCCAAGGAAATTCGGCAGGAGAAGGAAGAACGGGATAAGACTTTCGGCGAAATTGCCGCCAAGTATTTCGAGGTCAAGGGCCCTTTCTTAAAGGGTTATGTCACGGACAAAAACCGATACGAGAAGCACCTGAGTCCTATGCTGGACAAACTGCGCGTCAGTGAAATCAAGCCTCACCACGTCGAGGAAATCCGAACGAAGTATGCGTCCTATAAGCCTGCTACCGTGTGGAATATTCTCGAAATGATGCGCCGCATCATCAACTACGGCTATAAGACAAACCGCTGCCCCGCCCTATCCTTCCAGATCGAGATGCCGGTAAAGGATAACGAGCGCATCGAACACCTCTCAACTGAAGAAGCCCAGCGTTTCCTCGATACTGCCAAGACGTGGCCTGCCCGCGATGTTGGCAATATGCTGATGCTGGCCTTTTTCACCGGTATGCGACGAGGCGAAATCTTCAAACTTGAAGATCGCGATGTGGACTTTGAGCTCAAGCTCATCCGCCTGAGAAATCCGAAGGGCAAAAAGAGTATGTCCATCGGATTAAGCAAAGTAGCCGAAGATATCCTCCGCGATGAAATAAAGTGGCGCGACGAACACCATCCCGACAGCCCCTTCATTTTCCCTGGGCGAACAGGCGGGATGCGTACTGACTGCTCTGCTGTTGATCGCTTCCGCGTGGCCGCTGGACTTCCCAAGGGCTTCCGTCCTTTTCACGGACTGCGGCATCACTTCGCCGTCAGCCTCGCCAACAGCGGCAAGTTCAGCATGGATATCATCTCGGAAATGCTCACCCATAAAAACGCTGACTTCACTAAGAAGATATACGCCCAGTTCCTGCCCGAAACGCTTTCCGTCGCCAGCAACGTGGCAGCAGATATTCTGCTGGGAAACCTGGAGAAGTAGTACGGTTTTACTCAGAAATTTTCATATTGATCTTATTTAAGTTATAATGTATTTTTAATGTGCTTCAGGCGTAGGCTTGAAGGAATGATATTGTTGTCAATCTCCTTATATTTAAGGGCAGTGATTCCGACACGCAATCTAACCATATGGCTGTGATTACCAGGAAGAATTGTATCTGATTGATAAGCATATCTTCGTTAGTTATTATAAGATAACTAATCATTGCTGATAATAGGGTAGCTAGGAAAGTCAGGCTTTCCTGAACTCCTACGTACAAATGTATACCCGCCAGCTTAGGGATGCTACCCCCCGTGCTGGCGGGTATTGCACTTTATAAGGATATCATATGACTTTGGAAGACTGGAAAAACAAGGTCGTCAAAAAAAGCACTCAATATACCCACTTCGACTACCGTCTATCTCTTCAAAGTTGTCTACCTTATATTACTTCTCCTGAAAAAGTCACTCGTCATGGTTTTTATCCGTTTATTCATTATACTGCCAAGACACAAAAAATAAAAAATGGTCGCAAGTCAAAACCTAAAAAACGCGACATTTATTACGCCGCCCATATCGACAGCTGGATATATAAATATTATGCATTTATGCTCAACGAAAAATATAATAGTAGATTATTATTAGACAACATCGACGATATTCCAATTGCCTATAGGAATAACAAGAAAAAAAGCAACATAGATTTTTCCAAAAAAGCCTTTGATTTTATAAAACAAACAAAAGATTGTTGGATTATGATAGGTGACTTCACAAACTTTTTTGAAAGTTTAGATCATTTCTACCTAAAAAAACAACTCTGTAACTTGCTAGATGTCGACTCTCTACCAAAAGACTTATATGCTGTTTTTAAAAATATTACTAAATATACATCTATTGAGCTCGAAAACCTACTGGAAATAAACAATCTTCCTAACTCGACAGCCGGTCTTAGAGAATTCAACTCATTTAGCCGAAAAAAAGCCCTTTCTCTTCACGAGTTTAAAAATAATAAAACCCTTATAACTCGCCACGGCTCTAACGGAATTGGTATTCCTCAAGGATCACCAATCAGTGCTGTATTCGCGAATATTTATATGCTTTCTTGCGACAAAGAGCTTCATGAGTACGTTGCTTTAAATCATGGTCTGTATATGCGATATAGTGATGATTTTATTGTCATAATTCCACGTTTCGATACCAATTTTAATAGTATTTACAAGAATATCGTAAATATATTAAATAAAGTTCCAGAATTAGTACTGGAACCAAATAAAACAAAAATTTTTCACTACGAGAATAATAAGATTATAAATATCTCTAATGTCATTCCAGACTTCAACACAACAAAGAAAAATCTTATTGAATTTTTAGGATTTTCTTTTGATGGAAAATATATTCGAATTAGAGATAAAACCATCTCAAAATATTACAACAAAATGTATCGTAAAATAAAAGGAGTTATTTGCAAATATGAAAAAACAAAAAATATTACATCCAAAGTTTTATACGAAAAATACACCTATAAAGGTAGTAAAAAATATAAAGGAAGAAAAAATGACATCTCAAAAGGAAACTTTATAGATTATGTCATACGATCTGAAAAAAAATACGCACAAAAAACTGTTGGTACTATACTACGACGACATATGCAAAAAATACGCAAAAAACTAAATAGCATTAAATAGTTTCCCCCTACCACATTCTTAAAGGCCGGAGCTTTCAACTCCGGCCTTTTTCTTATATTCAACACACTATGCGATAGCGCTGTTTTGGACTTTTGGCGGGTTCTAGAGGCTCGATTTTTCCCTCGGCAACAAGCTTTTTAACTCTGTTAGCAACTGTGGAGCGGGAACGACCAGAAAACTTGATGAGTTCCATCAGGCTAAGCGAGGCATGGTTTTTCAGCTCGTTGAGAATGGCCTGCTCAAGTCCACTGCTGGCCAACCCCTTCTGCTCAGACACATCGCGGCGACGCTTAAGGAAGGTGATTCCGAAATTGGTCAGCGAAGAAAACATCTCTGCCGGGAACATTTCTGCCTCCTCAAGAGAGGTTTTTATGGCCCGTATGCCACTACCCCTGTTCTCAACAACAAATCCTTCCCCCAGATAGGGGGTCGTTTCGAGAATGGCGGAAAGGAATTGGTTACGACTTGCAGTGATGCCTGGCTTACCCAGCTCTTCCAGCGTCACGCGACCATAAAGGCCGCCGGGATTCAGTATCTCCAGCCTGTCAGGATACATATTGATACTTACAGCCGAGGCTCGACCTTCATGGGAGTAGTCTCTGTGCTGGAGAGCATTGGCAACAGCCTCGCGAACAGCAATGAGCGGATAGTCCGGCAACTCCTTACGAAATGCACCTTCGATGACCGCACCGATATTCATGTGTTTACGAACAAGTTCTACAGCATCAGCAATGATATAGGGAAGAGCGCCGACCAGCGTTTGGGAGTCGATAAAACGATAGTCACGGGAATCCAGATTTCCTTCGCCCTTGCTGTCAGGATAACGAGTAAACGTAACAACGAGGGTAGGAAAATATTTCTGCGGATAGTGACCTAAGGCCAAAAGGCCGGCCAGCGTCGGACGAAGCGTACCATTGTCATCGGCTATGATTCGAAGGTTGGAAAGAACCTCTGTTTCCGACAGATGCTCGAAGATTCTGGGATGAAGCAATTTCTGCCGCTCCACAACCTTCTGTACCAGCTTTTCCTCAAGGTCATCCATACTCGCATCTGCAACTAGCTCAGCATCCCAACGGGGCTGACGGTTAGCCTCAACAAGTCTGTCAACTTCATACTTGGTAAGGCGATGATCACCATCGCCAGTACGGATATAGGAGCCTCTATACATCCCACGCTCGGTGATATAGCAGGGCTTATCCTCAATGGGCATAGGGAGGACCTGCGCGACAAGCACTTCCACCCCATCCAAAGGAAAAATTTCTATCTCGGGGCGGACGACTGGCGTGAGCTTTTCGCCTGCCGAGACAAGAGCATCCTGCATTCTGGCAGCCGTAAAGCTTTCGACCGGAAGAAAACCGTTCTCTTCAGAAAGACCTAGAATTATCGTGCCGCCAAGAGCGCTGTTGGAAAAAGCGGAAAGCGTTTCGACAAGCGAAGCAGGAAGCTTATCGACAGACTCCTTTACTTCGCAAGTTTGCGTATCCGTCCCTATGCGGCGAAGATGCATAACAAGCTGCTGAAATTCTTCGATTGTCATAAACTATTCCTTAGGGATGAGCTAACCGAACTGAACACCCTGGCTAGCTTTCGAGCTAGTTGTTACCTAGTAACTAGCTCAAAAAAAGACAGTTGGCTAGTTGTTTTGACTAGTTACTAGCCAGAAAATCCACCTTTTAACCAATTTTACCTAGTTACTGTCCAAAATAACTAGTTCTTGGCTAGTAAGCTGGCTAGTTCGAAAGTCAGGATTTCCCCTTTTCGGGCGATCCTGACTTTTTTCTTTGGCTTTCGGGACGACTGGTCTCCCTCAATTTCATCAAGAAAGTTTCAATTTCACGTAAATCGGCCAATCCTCAGCCTGCGTGTTATCTCGTATGATGAGTTTTGACCGACCTTTTTCAACCTTTATCCCCACAGGAAAAAATTCCAAACTTGGAAAATTCGCCCCTCTTCAAGCTTTTTTTATCCCGTATGGTGGAGCTTGATGAACTTTTACGCAGCACAAAAAAAACGGCAAACATAAAAGTTTTGCCACTCCCCACGAGTCTCCCCATCTGTCATACTGAGTTTGATCTGCCTTTATTTTCAACCTGCGAGTACGCCATGCCAGAACTCCAAAACCAGCATCACGGCCTTTCCCCATCGACGCTCCATCTTGTCCGCTTTCTGTCGGTGACGGCGCTTATCCTGGGCGGACTTGGCTTCGCCATGCCAGCCTGCGTCTATGCTGTCTATAAACTCCTTGTCGGCAGCTATTCCATCTACGTCACAGGCTTTCTGCTCTTCCTCTGCATTGCCGTGAGTCTGGGACTCATCCTTTTCTTCTCCCAGATCCTCATCTATGGCACGGCTTACCTTTCACGGGTCACTCTGCGGAAAGCTATCCGGCTCAGTGAGGCCATGCATCTCTTCGGCGTACAGACACACCGGGAAGCCATCGCCGCTATTCGCTTCTACGGCCTCGATGTCTACTACGCTGGCGGAGGAGTTCCCGAAGGCGGCGGCGAAAATATCCCCTGCCGAAAAGACCCTACTTTTAATATGTATCACCTCTCACCGCATCGGGCGCACGTCGCTCTCGGTTCGCCCTACTTCTGCTGTGACTATGCTCAGGTTCAGGAGGCACTCGAAACCGCCCGGCGCAGATGGAACAGGGAGGCTGGCACCGATGATAAATCCGCCGAAGTCATCGCGCTGGAGCGCAAGCTGGCCGATCTCCATTCCCAGCTCAAGGAGCAGAAGGAGAAATACACCGCCACTGCCGGACGTGAAGGCAAACTGAAAAAGCGTCAGGAAAATGCCGAAGCCCACATGGCCGTGCTGGTGGAGCTGGCCAGCGAAGTCACCCGTGAAATTATGCCACCGCATACGCTCACCAAAGACCAGCTTCAGAAACGCTACAAGAAACTGGCCGACCAGCACGGACTCAGCGACGTGCCCGCCGCCTACCTCAAACTGTTCCGCGAGCACATGCCGGAAGAAC
>JAZQMJ010000329.1:0-5006 GCA_045543435.1 Mailhella sp. | reverse complement strand
CGCTCTTTCCTTATCTGAAATACGGGCGGCGGTCTTTCGGGGCAGCCGCCTTTTTTTGCCATGCCGCAGAGGTCAGCCATGCGTGAAGAAACTGTTCGTACCGGAGGCAAGATAAACCTCTACCTTTTTATCACAGGGCGGAAGGAGAACGGCTATCATGAGCTCGATACCCTTTTCGTGCGCCTGCCTGAACCGCAGGATACGCTGGTGTTCCGTCCTGCGGAGCGCGAGTCCGGCATCCGTGTGAGCTGTGATACTCCCGGCATAGATCTCGAGAAGAACACGCTGACGAAGTCGTATGAGCTGTATGTCCGCGCCACGGGCTTTGCGCCTGCGGTGGATGTGGAGCTGGTCAAGGGCATACCGCATGGGGCCGGGCTCGGAGGCGGCAGTGCCGACGGCGCTGAAGTGCTGGCATGGCTGCAGCGGCAGAATCCTCAGCCTATGGGAAAGGCGGAGCTCAACGCCCTTGCGGCCCGCGTAGGGGCGGATGTTCCCTTCTTCCTTGGCGAAGGCGCGAGTTTCGCCGAAGGCATAGGCGACATCCTCACCCCGGCGGAAAGCGGCATCAAGGGCTGGTACGGCGTGCTCGTCTGCCCTCAGGTCCATGTGAATACGGCATGGGCCTATGCGGCGTGGGATGCGGAAAACCCGTCATTTTCCTTGACAGAGAAGGGGAAGAAAGATAGAACTAACCGTTCGAGTTACCAGTGTTTCTACGGCATGAATGACTTCGAGCCCGTGGTGTTCGCGGCGAATCCTGTGCTGGCAAAGTTAAAAGCTTTGTTAATTCAGGAGGGTGCGGATGTCGCAGGTATGAGCGGCAGCGGCTCTGCCCTGTTCGGTCTTTTCCAGGATCGGGCGCGTGCAGACCATGCGGCCGAAGCTCTCAGGGAAGCGGAAGGCACTCCTTCGGTGTACGGCCCCTTCCTCTTCGAAGAGTGATTGCCGAGACTGGACGCGGTGGGGTGTAGCCAAGCGGTAAGGCAGCGGGTTTTGGTTCCGCCATTCGCAGGTTCAAGTCCTGCCGCCCCAGCCACTTTCGAATTTTTCAGGCGTCTCCGAAAGGCGACACTGCGTTATACAATTATCATTCAGGAAGGCTTCTTATGTACGGCGACCTCAAGATCATTGCTGGTACGGCCAACCCTCAGCTGGCCATGGACATCTGTGACCACCTCGGCTGCGCTCTTACCCCCGCCCTGTGCTCCACTTTCAGCGACGGTGAACTGCGCGTTGAGATCAGCGACAGCGTGCGCGGTCATGACGTCTTCGTCATCCAGCCTACCTGCGCTCCCGCCAACAAGTCCCTGATGGAACTCTGCCTCCTGCTGGACGCCCTCAAGCGCGCCAGCGCCGGCCGCATCACCGCCGTCATCCCCTACTTCGGCTACGCCCGTCAGGACCGCAAGGCCAGCCCCCGCGCTCCCATCAGCGCCAAGCTCGTTTCCGATTTCCTCACCGTGGCCGGTGCCCAGCGCATCGTCACCGTGGACCTGCATGCCGGTCAGATCCAGGGCTTCTTCAACTGCCCCGTCGACAACCTGTATGCCCGTCCCGTGCTTCTGAAGAAGCTCAGCTCCCTTTCCGGCGACATCGTCATGGTCTCCCCTGACGCCGGCGGCGTGGAACGCGCCCGCTCCTTCGCCAAGAAGATGGACGCCAGCCTCGCCGTTATCGACAAGCGCCGCGATCGTCCCAACCAGGTGGCTGAAATGCACATCGTCGGCAACGTTGCCGGCAAGACCGCCGTGCTCGTCGACGACATGATCGACACCGCCGGCACCATCTGCACCGCCGCCAATCTCCTCATGGAAGGCGGCGCCAAGGAAGTGTACGCCTGCACCTCCCATGCCGTGCTTTCCGGCCCTGCCATCGAGCGCCTCAATGCCGCTCCCTTCAAGGAAATCATCGTTACCGACACCATCCCGCTCGGCGACCGCGTCGCCCAGTGCGACAAGCTCCGCGTGGCTTCCATTGCAGGCATCCTCGCCAAGAGCATCCGCAACATCCACGATGGTTCCTCTGTCAGCGCCCTGTTCTAATACAGGTCCACATATTTTCAACGACAGCCGCACCCCGTTATAAGGCGGGAGACGGCAAAATTAAGGAGAAATAGTCATGGCTGAACTGAAAACTCTCTCTGTGAAGAAGCGTACTGGCTTCGGCAAGGGTGCCAACCGTCGTCTTCGCGCCGAAGCCCTCGTGCCCGGCGTGTACTACACCGCCGACGGTCAGAACATCCCCGTGCAGATGCCCGAACTCCCCCTCGTGAAGATGTACGAGCAGGTGGGCCGCACCAACGTGTTCCAGCTGGAACTCGAAGATGAAAACGGCGCCAAGACCCTGCACCCCGTCTTCGTGTGGGACGCCCAGTACTCTCCCGTGAAGAGCACCTTCACCCACGTCGACTTCCTCGGCGTCGACCTCGACAAGGAAATCCAGATCAAGGTGCAGGTGGAATACGCCGGTACTCCTAAGGGCTGCAAGGTCGGTGGCTCCATGGAAACCTATCGCGACGAAGTCGTGCTCGCTGCCAAGCCCGCCGACATGCCCCGCAAGCTCGTTCTCGACATCTCCGGCATGGAAATCGGCCAGACCATCCGCGTGTCCAACATGCCCCTCCCCGAAGGCGTGCGCCCCGTGTTCAAGTCTGACTTCACCATGGTGTCCGTCTTCATGGAAGGCGCCGAAGCTGGCGAATAATTTTCGCGTCTAGCTTCCAGCTTGATATCAAGGCCGGGTCAGTTTCTGTCCCGGCCTTTTCTGTATCCTGAATCCGTCTGAGGCAGACATGGCCAGTATATCGCTGAATGCGACGAATATCACCGCTCTGGGCATCGACCCCGGTTCCAACGTCACGGGCTGGGGCGTCGTGCGCGAACGTTCCGGACGCCTGGAACTGGTAGCCAACGGCGTCCTCCGCATCAAGGGCAATACTTTTCCGGAGCGGCTCGCCTGCATCTATCATGGCCTCCATCATGTCATCGAGGAGTTCCGGCCCGATGAAGTCGGTGTGGAGCAGGTCTTTTCCGCGAAGAACGTGATGTCCACCATCAAGCTGGCTCAGGCCAGAGGGGCGGCCATTGCGGCCTGCGCCTCCTTCGATCTGCCCGTGTTGGACTACGAGCCGTCGCTGGTGAAGAAAACGCTGGTGGGCACAGGCAGGGCCGATAAGGAGCAGGTCGCCTACATGGTGGCGCGCCTGCTGGGGCAGACGCATATCGAAGGCCCGCTGGACACCACGGACGCCCTCGGCATCGCGCTCTGCCATCTCACCCTTCGCCGTTTCCGCAGACTGGAAGAACTGCAGAAGGCCGAACTCTAGACCTTAGACAACAGAAAAGCTCCCGTATCCTGAAGATGCGGGAGCTTTTCTGCATTCTGCCGGGAGCTTATTCCGTAGGCCTCTGGTAGAAGAAGCCTTTCAGTTCATCGGTCTTGAAGGTGTTCACGAAGGCCTGCGGGTCGACAGAGCGCACGGCGCGGACCACGCGCTTGCTCTCGTCGCTGGAGACCACGGAATAGACGATATAGCGTTCCTGCCCTTCGTAAGAGCCTTCGCCGCGCAGAAGGGTGGCGCCATGATGGCTCTTCTCGAAGATGATGCCGCTCACTTCCTGAGGCTTCGTGGT
Organism: Mailhella sp.; assembly: GCA_045543435.1. Taxonomy (GTDB): domain Bacteria; phylum Desulfobacterota; class Desulfovibrionia; order Desulfovibrionales; family Desulfovibrionaceae; genus Mailhella. The sequence continues at coordinate 1,371 of JAZQMJ010000329.1, read as the reverse complement.
CACGATGAAGAGGGTCTTCTTCTGGAAGCGGGTATAGAGCATCTGTATGATCTGCGTCGAAGTGTACTGGAAGATGATGGAATAGAGGGCCTTGTCCCAGCCGAAGAGCAGGCCGGCAACGGCAAGCTGGGCTATGTTGAAGCCGAGTATGATGTTCCACGCGTCTATGCCTTTCTTCTGCGAAAGGAAGATGGCGATGAAGTCCGTGCCGCCGGCAGTCGTATCGCTTCGCAGGCAGAGGCTCACGGCGATGCCGTTGATGATGCCGCCGAATATGGAGATGAGCAGGATATCTTCCGTGACGATATGGTCGGGGATGACGTCAATGAGAAAGGCGGTGAGGCCGATCATCAGGCAGGAGTACATGGTGAACTTCTTGCCGATGTAGCGGAAGCCTATGTATATGGGGATGAGGTTCAGCAGGATGTTCACCACGGCGAAGGGAAGATGCACGCCGAAGGAACTCTCGCTGAAACGCTGGATGAGAAGGGTGAGGCCGGTGACGCCGCCGGGGTAGAGGCCGCCGGTCATGACGAAGGTGTTGATGTTCACCGCCATGACGACAGAGGCGATGACGACCATAAGTATGGTCCTGCAGTCCTGTTTCCAGCTGAAATGCATAGGGAATCTCCTGAGGGTCAGGCCTTCTTTTTCTCAAGGTTCACCACAGTCTCGATATGAGGAGTCTGCGGGAAGAGATCGACGGGCTGTACGGCGCGGATATGGTAGGCCGGGGCCAGCAGGGCGAGGTCGCGGGCTAGGGTGGCCGGATTGCAGGAAACGAGTACCATGCGTTCAGGCTTGTGCTTCAGTAGGGCCTGCACTGTGCGTTCATCCATGCCGGCGCGGGGCGGGTCGGTGACGAGCAGGTCGGGCGCGCCGAAGCGTTTGAAACAGCGTTCCAGCGTGGCGGCATCGCCAGCTTCGAAGATGGACTCGCAGTCGTCTCCTGCGGCTTCGGCGTTGGCCTGCGCCAGCTCGATGGCCTGGGGAACGACTTCGAGGCCATAGACCTTTTCAAAGTGAGGGGCCATGGTGAGGGCGAGGCCGCCCACGCCGCAGTAGATGTCCCAGCACTGCCTGCCCCAGCGGGGGCTGGCGTTTCCGAAGAGCTGGGCGGCCATGTCGGCGGCGGTATTGTAGAGCAGTTCGGCGGCGCGGCTGTTCACCTGGAAGAAGGAGCTGTGGCCGAGGCGGAAGCGTACGTCCCGCCCCTGCAGATGGAGCGTTTCCGTGATATGGCATTCCCCAAGCGTGAAGACAGTCTCTTCGCCATAGGCGACAGGGGCGGAGGAAGTGCGCGTGCTGTGAACGAAGCCGGTGACGCCCCAGGGGCCTGCCAGAAGTCCTTCACCCAGCTTGCGCACAGTG
>JAZQMJ010000328.1:0-8621 GCA_045543435.1 Mailhella sp. | reverse complement strand
CCGCACGTCAACGCTGGAGCAGTGCCTCGCTATGGTGTCGATATAGTCTTCGTAATTGTTGAGGTAGAACGACAGCGCGCGCGAGAAGTTCGCGCCGAGCATACCGTCCACGAATAGCTGGCACACTTCCTGCACGTTGAGCAGTATGCTCTGGATACGCGCAAGCACCACGCGCTCTTCTCTCGTCATGCCTCGCAGCATGGCTACCAGCGTCTGCTGTGCGCAGGGCTGGTAGTACCAGAAATACATGAGGTCGAGCGCGTTGATGAAGGTTTCCACCTGGAGCGCCTTGGCGTTCTTTTCGGTGAAGCGGACGAATTCCTTGGGCTGGGCCAGCAGAGCCAGCATATCTTTATCGGGGAAGGCCAGTTCGAGGCGGGTGTAGCAGTCGAACATGTGGCGCAGCTTGGTCTTGTAGTCCCATTTGCGCAGGCGGTAGTTGTTGCGCCTGTCGGCCACGGATTCGATGACGCCTGCCACAGTGTCGGAGGCGAACTTGGAAACGATGGCCGCCGCCGGGATGAGTATCTGTTCCGGCGGCATATTGATGACGAGCGGGAACAGGAAGTACAGGGCTTTATTGTAGATCATGGCCACGGGGATGGCCAGGACGCTGCGGAAGAAGTTGCCCACCACGGCCGTTTTGGGGAAGCCGCGGTAGATGTTGTGCGACGAGATGTAGATGCCGTTGGCCAATGCGATGATGGAGAACACCAGCAGGGGGTAGTTCTCTACCGTGAGGCCCAGCACCTTGCTCAGGAGCAGGTTACGGGTGAGGCCTTCCAGCAGGATGACCGAGATGCCTGTGTACATGAGCGAGTCGCATACGCGCGACCAGCTCACGAAGCTCTTCCAGCTGAGGAGCATGTTCTTGCGAACGCCGCCGCCGGCGATGACGGACTGGATGACGTTGCGCACGCCGGTGATGCCGAACCAGATGGGCGCGCCGAACCATGCCAGCACCCACCATTCCTGCGTGTTCAGGAAGGTGAGCAGGGCGGGGATGAAGCCCACCAGCACCTTGAGAATGTTGGAGAACGTGGTGTTGAAGTAGCCGCGCCCCGGCTTCTGCTTCTGGACGATGGGCGGCTCGGCGGTATCCGAGGGGGCTATGTCGTTGGCCGCTTCCACAGTGATGCCGCCCATGGTGATGAGGTTGCCCTCTTCCTTCACGCGGACATCCTCATAAAGGAGGGTCCATTCGGGCTTGCGGCGCATGCCGAAGGTCACGGCGCCCAGGGTCTGGCGCACCCAGTCGCGGAAGCGGGAAGGCTTGCCGTGTTCCTTGAACTCTTCGTTGTAGGCGAGGCGGGCGCGCAGGGGCAGGGTCTCCGGGAAGATGTACTTGTTGCCGGAAAGACGCTTGCGGGCCGTGCGAGGCAGGGTCTCCGGCACGGCGAGGCCCATGCCGTAGCGGTTGCCGAGGTGGCTGGTGGAGTCGGTGCCGAAGTGGCTCTGCAGGGGCGCGTAGCGGTACAGGGCCTGCAGGGCGGGGATGTGGCGCAGGATATGCTTGATCTTCGCGCGGCGGTCCTCGGATTCCTGATCGCTGCCGTCAAGGCGTTCCAGCATGGCGCGGAGCATGCTCTTGAGGTGCATGACGTCGCCGCGATTGATGGCGACCTGCAGCTCGTTGATCTCCTTGAGATTGGTGAGGTTGCCGTCGTGCCATTCCTTGACGTTGAAAAGCTCGAGGTGCGTGACGATGCCCAGGCCGTCCCAGATGATCTCAAGGACGTCTTCGGCGGAAAGCCCTGCGAGCTGGAGCGTGATGCGGTAACCGCTTCGGATGCTGTGCAGGCGTTCCAGAAGCTGGCCTACGGGAAGGCGGAGCAGTTCGGGCCTGTCGTCGCAGGCATTGCTGGAGCAGGGGACGGCAGGGGAGGGCAGTTCGGGGTTCAGTTCAGGCTTCAGCCACGAATCATAGATGACCGAGGGAGTGAGCGTCTCCATGCGGAGAAGGAGTGCCTGGCAGTCGTCGGCTTCGCTGTCTTCGAGGGCGGCACATTCGCCTTCAAGGTCGCCCACGCGGGTCTGCAGGTGGGGCAGGAGCGTCTTATGGGCAAATTCCGCCAGATGGATGAGCGAGGGCTGTCCGTTGCCCACGAAGGCCAGGAAGGCGTCCGGGTCGAGCGTGGGAACGTCGATGGAGAACTCTTCCGCAATGGCCGGGGCGTGCCTCCTGTTCCACAGCTCCAGGGTGTCCATGACGTGCTTCTGCACCCACTGCGAGACTTTGCGGCTTTCTTCGAAGAAGGAGGCCACAGCAGGCTTGCTGAGGAATTCGAGGAATTCTTCGGTGTCGGAGAAGCCGCGGGGAGCCCAGATGAACTTCACATAGCGGCCGCGGAAGACCGCGCGGAGTTCGAAGCCGATACGGACGTTGAGGCCCATGATCTCGGCGGCCCGCATGAGTTCGCGCGCGGCGGCCAGCTCCACATAGTTGTAATAGACCACAGTGAGGTAGCGTATGCCCTTGACCCAGGCATCCATGATGAGATGCGTGGCGCTCTTGCGGCCCTTGGTATTGGCGTCGTGGACATGGTGGTCCATGGTGAGCTGGTTCCATTCTTCAGGCATCTCGATGAGATGATGCTTGTTGAGGAACTCGCGCACGATGCGGGGGTTGCCAGAGGCCGCTTTGCGGAAGTCGTGGATGAGCTTGAGCTGTTCGAACTCATCGTCCCGCGAGCGGATGATGGACTTCATGATCTGGATGAGGACGCGGCCCGTATTGTAGCGGAAAGTGGTCTGGGCGCTGTGCAGCACTTCTTCGTGCAGGGTACGCAGGGCGGCGAGGCGGTCTTCCGCAGAGCCGACTTTGTTCAGGCTGCCCAGAAGGTTGATGACAGCCTGCGCCATGCGGAATTCGTGGGAGGTGGTGAGGTTGAGAATGCCGTGGGGATGCAGGCTGGTCTTGAATATCTTTTGCTCAAGATCGGAGGAAGGCCCGTTATCAATGATATCATTGATGATTTTCAGGAGCGCTCGATCCTGTCTGTCGAAATAGAGGAGTTCGGCCATGGCGGTCACCTGACGAAGATGAAGAATAGCAGAATGATATGCTTGAATATTAAGTAATTGTTACATTTTAGTTCATTAACGCTCAAGCGTCAACAAAGGCCAGGCCGGCGGCGTTCCCAAGGGGGAGTGAGGCCTGCCGCAGGTCTGCGCATATGAAAAAAGGCTTATCTGAAACGATAAGCCTTTCAAACTTGGAGCGGGCAGCGGGATTCGAACCCGTAACCTTCAGCTTGGGAAGCTGACACTCTACCGTTGAGTTATGCCCGCGTACAAAAAAAGCCTTACTTGCGTAAGGCTTTTTTGATTTCGTGGAGCGGGAGACGGGATTTGAACCCGCGACTTCAACCTTGGCAAGGTTGCACTCTACCACTGAGTTACTCCCGCATGGAGGCGACATCCGGATTTGAACCGGAGATCAAGGTTTTGCAGACCTATGCCTTACCACTTGGCCATGTCGCCACGAAAATTTTTGCTGGAGCGGGAGACGGGATTTGAACCCGCGACTTCAACCTTGGCAAGGTTGCACTCTACCACTGAGTTACTCCCGCGTGGCGTGAGGTTGTATATAGGGGAAACTCCCCCGCCTGTCAACAAGGAAAAAGGAGAAAATCGAAAATTTTTTCTTTTTCGGAAAAAATGTGGCCCGGCGTGCCGGCAGAAAGAAAAAGCCCGGAGCGACATGCGCCGTTCCGGGCAGGGATATCAGACAGGCGGGGCTTATTCCGACTTGTTTTCGGCGGCCTTGTCGGCTTCGATCTCGGCGGCCAGCTTCTTTTCTTCTTCTTCACGCAGGGCGCGGCGAAGCACCTTGCCCACGAGGGTCTTGGGGAGCTCGTCGCGGAATTCGAAGACGCGGGGCACCTTGTAGGAGGCCAGCTTCTCGCGGCAGAACTTGGCGAGTTCGGCAGTGCTGAGCTTGGCGCCGTCCTTCACTACGATGTAGGCCTTGAGCATTTCGCCGCGGGTCTTGTGGGGCACGCTGAGGGAGACGGCTTCCTTGATCTTCGGATGCTCGTGCAGGACTTCGTCGATCTCGCGGGGGAACACGTTGTAGCCGCCCACGATGGCCATGTCCTTCTTGCGGTCCACGATGAAGTAGTAGCCGTCGCTGTCGCGGTAGGCGATGTCGCCGGTGTGGAGCCAGCCGTCGGCGAGGGTGGCGGCAGTCTCTTCGGGGTGGTTCCAGTAGCCCATCATGACCTGCGGGCCGCGGGCGCAGAGTTCGCCGCTCTCGTTGTCGCCGAGCTGGGTCTTGCCGTCTTCGAGGCTCATGATGGCGACGTCGGTGTCAGGCAGGGGGATGCCCACGGAGCCGATCTTCTGGATGTCGTAGAGCGGGTTGGCGGTGACGCAGGGGGAGGCTTCGGTGAGGCCGAAACCTTCGGTGATCCTGGCGTGGGTCAGGTCCTGGAACTGCTTCATGGCGGCCTGTGGGAAGGGCGAGGAGCCGGAGATGCAGAACTGGATGCAGGTGAGGTCGTAGTTGGCCACGTCCTTCTGCTGCATCAGGGAGATGTACACGGAAGGCGCGCCCACGAAGAAGGAGGGGCGGTGCTTCTTGATGAGTTCGAGCACGTCGTGGGGCGAGTAGCGCGGCACCGGGATGGTGGCGGCGGCGTAGGAGCAGGGCAGGATGACGTTGCCCACAAGGCCGAGCACATGGAAGAAGGGCAGTATGCTCAGGAATCTGTGGGCTTCGCGGGAGGCGTCGTGCTGGAGGAGCTTGATGAGCTGCTGCAGCTGGCAGGTGAGGTTGCTGTGCGAGAGCATGGCGCCCTTGGAGAAGCCGGTGGTGCCGCCGGTGTACTGGAGCAGGGCCACGGTGTTCCTCGGGTCGGCGCATTCTTCGCTGTAGCGCTTGCCGGTCTTGACCATGGACTTCCAGGTGACAACGGTCTTGTTGTCGAAGTCGATGTGGGGGTAGTTGCCCTGGCGGCGGGCCTGGATGGGCTGGAGCAGGTTCAGCGGGAAGGCGAGGCCGTCGGAAATGCGGGAGACGATGTAGGTGTCGACGCCGAGGCGGTCGCGCAGGTGCTGGATCTTGTTCCAGAACAGGTCCAGCACCACGAGGAACTTGGGGGTGGAGTCGCTGAAGTGGTGGGTGAGTTCCTTCTCCATGTAGAGGGGGTTGGTCATCACGACCACGGCGCCGGCCTTCATGGCGCCCCAGAAAGCCACGATGGTCTGGGGGATGTTGGGCATCATGATGGCCACGCGGTCGCCGGTCTTCAGGCCGCGCTCACGCAGGGAGGCGGCAAAGGCTTCGGCCTTGTCCTTCAGCTGCTTGTAGGTATAGGTGAGGTTCTGGAAGATGACGGCCTTGCGGCTGCCGTACTTTTCGGCGGCCTCGTCCAGATAGGACTGGACGGAGCGGTATTCGAAATCAGTATAGAGGGGGGCGTCTTTGGCGAGGTGCCGCTTCCAGCCTACGATAGTATCAGTCATATCAAAATCCGGGATAAGTAATGGGTGAAACGAGCGGCATTAGATTAGCGGAAGCAGTACGGCCCTGTCACGCATAAAGTGGCCGAAAACCTTGGCGGATTATAAAAAAAGAGAGCCTCATGCGAGACTCTCTCTTTATCCGTAAATAACAGAGGCAGATTTTTCTTTATCCGTAAATAAAATACCTGCTCCGAACCTTTTATCCGTAAATAAGTACGTCAGCGTATCTTTGCGACGGCGGGCATGTTCCAGTCTATGCCCAGCGTGCAGTTGGTGAGCTTGAGCGTGGGCGCGCTCTGGTGACGCTTGAATTCGGAGATGGCGAGGCGGCGCACCACGTCGCGCACCACCTTGTCTTCCACGCCGGGCATGACCAGCGTTTCGGGGTTGGCGGCGTTTTCCAGGAGTTCGGTCAGGATGGCGTCGAGCACCGGGTAGGGGGGCAGGTTGTCCTCGTCCACCTGGTCGGGGTGCAGTTCGGCCGAGGGGGCCTTGGTGAAGATGTTCTCGGGGATGATCTCTTCACCGCGCATCTCGTTGTACCAGCGGGCCACGTTGTAGACTTCGGTCTTGTAGATGTCGCCGATGGGCTCGATGGCGCCCACGGTGTCGCCGTACAGGGTGCAGTAGCCCACGGCGTTCTCAGACTTGTTGCCCGTGCCGAGCACGGCGCGGCCCATGCGGTTGGCGAAGGCCATGAGCAGGGCGCCGCGGATGCGGGGCTGGATATTGTCGGCGGTGAGGTCGTTCTCCACGGCGGGAAGGTCGGAGAAGAGCGGCTCCAGAACAGTGCCGAAGGCGTCCATCATGGGCGTGATCTGGGCGATCTTGGTCTGCATGCCGAGGTTCTTCGCCAGCAGGAGCGAGTCGTCCACGCTGTGGTCGCTGCTCCAGCGCGAGGGCATGAGTATGCCGAGAACGTTTTCCGGGCCGAGGGCTTCCACGGCGAGGGCCGCCACGAGTGCGGAGTCCATGCCGCCGGAGAGGCCGAGCACCACGCCCTTCATGCCGCACTTATGCACATAGTCGCGGATGCCGAGCTCCACTGCGCGGAACAGGGCTTCCGGGCCGTCGGGGTCGGGCTGTATGGCGTCAGGGGCGGGGCCGCCGTCGAGGGCGACGGCAGAGGCGGTGACGTTCTTCTTTTCCAGGGAGAGGGCCAGCACGCCTTCCCTGAAGGCGGCGGCGCGGGCCACCATGCGGCCGGAAGCGTCATGCACGAAGCTCTGGCCGGAATAGATGTAGCTGTCCACCGCGCCGTACTGCTGGACATAGATGACGGGCATCTTCCAGAGCTGGGCCATGGCGGCGCAGTTCATCTCGCGCTTTTCCTGGGCCCCGACGACGAAGTGTTCGCAGGCCGTGAAGAGCACGGCGTCCACGGAAGCCACAGTGCGGGCCGTGGTGAGCTGGTCCTGCGCTTCGAGATGCGCCCATGCGGGGTCGGTCTCGGGCAGATACAGCGCAGGGCCGTTCGGGATGCGGATGATGCCGTTGGGCTGGCGCGCCACCGAGATTATCTCGCCCTTGGAGAGCAGGGCGTAGAGAGGTATCTCCGCGCCGGTGAGCGAGAGCAGCATGTCGGGGCCGTCTTTCAGCATTTCCGCCAGTTCCCGGGCGGCGTCGCGGCATCGGCTGTAGAAGCCGCCGAGGCGTTTCAGGGAATCCCACGGCACGCCGGCTATGGCGTAGGAAGGCACGAGGCAGAGCGTGCGTTCACCGGGGGCGGCGGGGGAAAGCTCGGAGGCTTTCAGGGCCATGTCGGCCAGCTTCCGGGCATTGCCCTTGAAGTCGCCGGGGATGGGGTCGTGCTGAAGCAGAAGGATGTGCATGGGACACCTCGAGTGCTTTCGGGGGTTCGTTCAGCTGTGCAGAACATCCTGCATATTGTAGACGCGGCCGGGGGTCTGGGAGCTTATCCAGCGGGCGGCACGGAGTGCGCCGTTGGCGAAATTCTCGCGGGAATGGGCGTGATGGGTGAGCTCGATGCGCTCGCCGGGGCCCATGTAGTACACGGTATGCACGCCGACCACGTCGCCGCCGCGCAGGGACTGTATGCCGATCTCGTCGTGCTTGCGGGGCTCGCGCACGTCGAAGCGGTTGGTGTTGATGTCGGCAGAGCTCAGGCCGCGGGCCTTGAGCAGAGGCTCGGCAAGGAGCAGGGCGGTGCCGCTGGGGGCATCCTTCTTCTTGTTGTGGTGTATCTCGGTCATCTCCACGTCGTAGGCTTCGCCGAGCAGGGCGGTGAGCTGGGGAAGGATGTCCATGATGACGTTGATGCCCACGCTCATGTTGGAGGAGCGGAAGACGAGGCTCTTCTCGGCAAGGGCGGTGAGTTCGGCTATCTGCTCTTCGGAGAAGCCGGTGGTGCCGATGATGATGGGGTTGCCGTTCTCAGCGGCGGCGCGGGCATTGAGCATGGAGGCTTCGGGAGCGGTGAAGTCGATGATGACGGCACCGGGGCACTTGGGCAGGACACTGCGGATGTCGCTGGAAACGAGCACGCCGGAAGCGGCGAAACCGGCGAGGCGGGCTTCAGCTTCGGGGCGTTCGAGGACGGCGGCGAGGGTGAGATCGCCGGCCTCTTCGACGAGGCGGGCAAGGATGGCGCCCATGCGGCCGGCGGCGCCCATGATGATGACGGGAAGTGCCATTTCAAGACTCCATGACGAAGAGTTTAATGAAGGAAGCGATGTGCTAGGCAAAAAGTTATAGCAAGATGCGTTGGAGCGCAATGAATGCGGGATTTTTCACATCCGTAAACTATGGTTTTCGCCGGCACGGGGTTTTCAGCAGGAAAAAGCCCCGCCGGAGAACCGGCGGGGCTCGTATTCAGCAAGTCAGAAACTTACTTGGAGGCCTCTTCGACCATGGCGACGGAGATGCGGCAGATTTCCAGCTCTTCGTCGGTGGGGATGACGGCAACCTTCACGCGGCTGTCTTCAGTGGAGATGTAGCGGTGCTGGCTGTTGCGGATCTTGTTGAGTTCGGGATCGATCTTGATGCCGAATTCTTCAAGGCCTTCGAGGATGTGCTCGCGCACGCCCACAGCGTTTTCGCCGATGCCGCCGGCGAAGGCGATGCAGTCGACGTGGCCGAGAACGGCCATGTAGGCGCCGATGTACTTCTTCACGGAGTAGCACTGCACTTCG
>JAZQMJ010000327.1:0-3398 GCA_045543435.1 Mailhella sp. | reverse complement strand
CGGTGTGGCTGTCGAGCCGGGCCAGCTCAATCCCCCGGAAAAATGTTCTGGCGCTATACTTTATCCGCTCTATGCCGCATGCCAGGATAATGGACTTATCCTTCATCTGACGTCGAACATCTATTCCGCTCCCAATGCGCTCTGGAGCGATCCCGCCCATATCGACCAGGTTGCAGCGGACTTCCCCGAACTCAAGATCGTAGTCGGCCATGCCTCCCATCCCCACGCGGCGGAGCTCTGCGGTATAGCCTATTACAGAAAGAACGTATACCTCTGCCCCGGAGTCTATCTGCCCCATGCAGTCTGCAACGATGCTTATATCGATGCCGCCAACAAATATCTGGGCGACCAGATAATTTTCGGTTCGACCTACCCCGTCGCGTCTTTCGCTTCTGTGGTCAAGGGCTACGAGGAGGCCGGTTTTGCACCTGGTGTCTATGAAAAAGTCATGTACGGCAATGCCATGAAACTTTACGGATTTGAAGCCTGATCCTGGAGGTGCGTATGCATATCGTTGCATTCAACGGAAGCCCGAGAGCCAAAGGCAATACCTATAAGATGCTGTCCCGTATGCTTGATCGCTGCCGGGAGAGTGGCTTCACTACAGAGCTGGTCTCTATGGGAGATGTAGGCTATGGCTGCAAATCCTGCGGCCTGTGCCGTAAAAACGAACGTGAATGGTGCTACCAGAAAGACGACCCTATAATCAATGAATGCTTTGCCAAGCTGCTCGCTGCCGATGGAGTCATCCTTGGCTCGCCTGTTTATGCCGGCTGGCTGACTCCTTCCATGAAAGGCTTCATAGAGAAGGCCGTGTTCATGGCTCGCGCCCCCATCAAGAGGGGAGAGCCGCATACCGTGCTTCGCAACAAGGTAGGCGTGGCTGTTTGTTCCACTCGAAGAAGCGGAGGCATACAGACTCTCCAGAGTATGATGTCGCTCTTCGCTCACACGCAGATGATCATGCCCTGCGGCGGCGACTGGCCCATCGCCTCCTTCGGCTCTATGAATCCCGACGCCTTCCTTCAAGATGAAAGGGGCATGGCCATCATCGACAGGACTGCGGACAGCCTTATCGAGGCCCTTTTCAGACTGCATGGGGACAAATAGTCTTTATCCCAACAAGAGGTAGTCCTATGAATATTATCGCTTTTGTCGGTGCCGCGTCGCCGGAAGAAGACTCCGCTCGTTTTGCCCAGCTCGTTTTTGATGAGCTACAGAAAGAACAACACAACACGGAAATGATTTTTGTTGGAAAACAGCCCCCTTTGCATTGTACCGGATGTAGAGGTTGCACTGAAAGCGGCAAGTGTGTACAGCAGGATGCCGTCAACGAGTGGAAAGAAAAACTTGAACAGGCTGATGGGTTCATTATCACGGGCGACATCAGAAATTCCGGTCTGAGTTCCATCATGGTAGCATTGCTTGAGCGTTTTACCCAGATGGGGAAGGCTACTCCGAAATTCCTTGATGGGAAGATAGGCGGTTTTGGTGTCGTCGGCGGTCGTGCTGGAGGCATGAAGGCTATCTTTGATGTCGTAAGCTTCTTCCAGCATACGAATGCCATTTTGATATGGCCCTCCTACTGGCCCTTCACCTGGAACGACGATACCGGTGTTCACTTCGAGGAATGCGACACTGAAGGCAGGTATCTGGCCGGCGATCTGGGCAAACAGATGAACTGGGCTTTGGGGCACTGATAAGCAAACAAGCTCGGCAGGATAAACGGTAAAACGGGACATAAAAGGCAAGGTATACTCCAGTGAGTATGCCTTGCCTTTTAGCATCGATATATGAACGAGTTTATAGAGTTAAAGTAATCAAATCCATTTTGCAGATGCGAGCCTTCTTCCCTCACATCACCAGCGCGTTCCCCTTCACTTCCTCAATCACTTCTACAAGCCGCTTCCTTCGCACCAAATCAAAGTCCATCAGTCTGGCAGGTTTGTCGAAAGGCGGTTTGCCGAGGATGGACATATCCTCGATGTAGCCGTTCTGCTCGATGTGCGTGATAACCTTCTTCACGAATTCGATCTGCCGGGAGTTCAGCGAATTATCGTTGATGAACTCCGCAAACGCGGCGAGAGCGGCCTCGTGGTCCATCTTGGCGATTCTGCGTACCTGCAAACCAAACGGCCTGTCCTTGAAGGCCTTCTGGTAGTCCTCGCGGCTGCCGAGTTCCTGCGTGAAGACGCGCTCCAGCTCTTCGTAGTCCTTGCGGGTCAGCGGGATGTTATGCGTCAGGTTGTGGATGGCCAGTGTGTTGCGGTGTTCCTCAATATAGCGGTTGACCTTTTTCTCGTAGTTTTCAAACACGTCATCGGCGGGCAGGGCTTCGCCCTCACGTTCATCCAGCACGGGATCAGTCAGGCTCGTGATGATGGGCGACCTCTTCCCCTTCTCGATAAACTGAATCAATCCGCGCAGTTCACGCCGCACATATTCCAGTTTGCAGATGTCGAGCTCCTTCCAGAAGTCCTCACAGTCCACCTGCTTGAGAATATCCACCTTCGCCGCCACCTGCGGGATGGCCGCCAGCTTCAGAAGCTCTCGCACGGTCTTGACCAGTGTGGCGATGTCGTGCTTCACGCGGGGCTTGCCGTCCAGTACGTTCAGCATGAAGCCGTACATGAAATTATCGAAGCGCAGGGCCAGCTCGTCCGGGTCGTCGTAGCGGATGAGCGGGGCAAGGTGCTGTTCCAAGTCCTGCTGGTCCTCTTCGGAAAGGCAGGCGAAGGCCTCCGCCACCTTGAACTTCTCCACATGCTTGAGCACGAGCTGAACGGTGAACAGTTCGGCGTTGAGCGCGGCGATTTTCTGCTGGCTGTCGTCCACCAGCTCCTTGCGCCACGCCGTAAAGAGGTCATCGGCAAAGGCGGCATCCTGAAAACGGCCCATCAGCCGCACCCGTCGGGCAAAAATGCTCTCGGAAAGCGAGACCTGCGCCGTGCCTTCCAGCTCGTTCTTGAGCTGGCGGAAGAACTCGAAGTTGCCGCAGTAATCGAAGATAAGGAAGCGGCGCTTGCCGGTGTACTCGCCATCGAGCCTGTCCACACAGCCCAGTTCCGGGCAGAGGCGTGTGCCGCGGCCTATCATCTGCCAGAACTTCGTCTTCGAGCGAACCTTCTTGAAAAACACGAGGTTGACGCATTCCGGCACGTCGATGCCCGTGTCCATCATGTCCACGGAAACCGCGATGTACGGCGGCTTGTCGGCAATCTTGAAGTCGTCGATGACAGTCTGGGCGTAGCTGTCGTCACAAATCACGCGGCTTGCCCACAGGCCGCGATGTCCCGGGTAGAGCGCGTTGAAGCGTTCCAGAATGAACTCGGCGTGGCGCTTGTTCTGGGCAAAAATGATGCTCTTGCCGATGCGCTGGCCGCCCTCGACCTTGATAC
>JAZQMJ010000326.1:0-1907 GCA_045543435.1 Mailhella sp. | reverse complement strand
TCGGGCGATCCTGACCGGGGGCAAAGGCGCGCTGGAGAGCACGAGGGCCGAGAGCCGAGCCGCCGATGCCGAGAAGAAGCATGTGTTTGAAGCTGCGGAGGAAGGATTCATGCTCTTCCAGTTTGGCAATCATATCTTCGGCAAAGGGAAGGCTGAGGAAGGGCAGGACGGGAAGTTCCTGCTTGAGCTGTTCAATGAACTTGGCGTCATCGGAGGGCTGGTCGGCCACGCCGCCGAGCCAGGCATGGGCCCAGTCGAGTCTGGACTGATTCATACGTTACCATCCTTAAGTGATTTAGTGGTAGAGAGCTTCCTTCATACGGCGCAGTGCGTCCATGAGGATTTCGTCGGAAACGGCGTAGGAAAGGCGAATGCAGTGCGGGTCGCCGAAGGCTTCGCCGGGCACACAGGCTACATGGGCCTTTTCGAGGAGGTAGGTGCACATAGCGGTGGAGTCCGGAATTTCGGGCGTATAGAGGGCGTGCACATCGGGGAAAAGATAGAAGGCACCGGCCGGGCGGGCGCACACCACGCCGGGCCACGTGGCTATTTCCGCCATGGCCATGTCGCGGCGGCGGATAAAGGACTGGCGCATTTCTTCCACACATTCATACGAGCCTTCCAGAGCGGCCACACCGGCCTTCTGAGCAATGGAGCAGATGTGCGAAGTCATATGTCCCTGAAGTTTGGAGCACTGCTTGATGGGGTCTTCATGAGCGAGGGTATATCCCACGCGCCAGCCGGGCATGGCGAAAGCCTTGGAAAGACCGTTGAGAACGGCTACTTTTTCGGGGAAACGTTCCCACCACTTGGCGGCGCTTGCCGGTTCTCCGTCGTAGGTCAGCTGATCATAGATTTCGTCGGAAAGGACGAAGATATCGCGGTCGATACACCACTGAACCATGGCGTCCACTTCTTCCTGCGAATACACGGCCCCTGTCGGATTGGAAGGCGTATTCAGGATGATCATGCGGGTCTTGGGCGTAACGGCTTTTTCCAGATCGCTGACATCGATATGGAAAGCTCGTGAGGAATCGGCCTTGACCAGAACGGGATTGCCGCCCGCGATGCGGATGAGGTCGGGATAGCTGGTCCAGTACGGGCAGGGAAGAAGTACGTCGTCGCCTTCATTGAGCAGAACCATAAGGGTATTGGCCAGCGACTGCTTGCCGCCCGTGGTGATGATGACGTTTTCGGGGCGGGAGTCCACGCCGTACTGACGTTTGAAATACAGGCACACGGCCTTGCGGAATTCCATGATACCGTTTACAGGCGTGTATTTGGAGAAGTTTTCATCAATGGCCTTTTTGGCCGCTTCGCAGATATGAGAGGGCGTAGGGGCGTCCGGTTCACCGACGGCGAGGCTGATGACCTGTATTCCCTTCGCCTTGAGCTCCAGAGCTCTGGTGTTGACGGCAAAGGTGGCGGAAGGCGCGAGAAGATTCATTCTTTCGGCGAATTTCATGGTTGCTTTTCCTGTTGGCGATGAGCGATACATGGAGGGGCCAGAGGAAAACTCTATCAAGTTCAAAGGGGACTGTAAATTGATGAGTGGAGCACTTTTGAAATATCCTGAAGGCTGTCGCGTCGGACGCTTCCTAAAGCGGGAGAAGCGTTTTTTTGTCTATGCTGAACTGGATGGAGAGCTCGTACTCGCGCATACCAACAACACGGGCACCATGCTGGGCCTGCTGCGTCCAGGCGCTCCCGTACTGCTTTCTCCGGCGGAAAATCCTCAGCGGAAACTGTGCTGGACTCTGGAGGCGCTGGGGCAGAACGACGGCAGAGGCGGATATTTCTGGGTGGGGGTCAATACCGCTGTTCCCAATAAACTGCTTACGGCGCTGTTTCAGGCTGGTTTTCTGCCTTGGACGGCAGGTTATACCGAACTGAAACGCGAGGCTGTG
>JAZQMJ010000325.1:0-1685 GCA_045543435.1 Mailhella sp. | reverse complement strand
AGGCAGCTCTCCGTACCGCAAACGACTGGCTCACGGGCAAGGATAACGGAGCTGTCGAGTCCCAGAGCATAGCCTCTGAAGGGTATGTGCGCCTTGCGGGCGGCCTGCAGATATGCTGGGGCAACTGCGCGAGCGGTTCGTACAAGAGCTTCCCCAAGGCGTTCAGCGCCAAGCCCGCTGTGGTGACCGGGCACTCGATGAGCGGGACTGACGGCAACACGACGGCGACGGGTGCATACATCGAAACGTCGCGGTTTTATTACAAATCTACGGGCAGTGCTGGCGGCCGCTATATCGCCTTCGGCCCTTGGGCATAAGGAGCGGATATGGAGTTCAAGATAGATCAGATCTTCGAGCGCGACTATCCCATGGAAGCCGCCGTGTGGTGCGATGAGAACGGCGCTTCCATGGTGGAGATGCCCGGCGAGGGCGGAGTGCGCCGCTTCCAGATAGCCGCCGCGCCCGAGCTCTCCCCCGAAGAGCTCGCCGCGCAGGCCCTCGAACAGGCCAAGGACGAACGCGCCCGGGCCGTGGCCGCGCTCGCCGTGGAGGTGGACGGCATGGTGTTCGACGGCGACGAGAAGGCGCAGGAACGCATGGCGCGCGCCGTGCTCATGGCCGAGAGCCCGGAAGAAACGACCGAGTGGGTGCTGGCCGACAGCTCCGTGGCCGTGGTGACCGCGGAACAGCTCCGCCGCGCCTGCCGTTCCGCAGGCAAGGCCCAGGGCGCGCTGTGGGTGGTGCCGTATAGGTAGGGGAAAGCGGAAGGCCGCTGGAGCCTGAGAGTCGGGGCGCGACGCTCCCGGCCTTCTCTCGAAGCGGCGTGCCCTGCCACAGGGCGGCTTCCACTTCCCGCCGGGAGCGATTGACAAAGGAAATTGCCCTTTCGAGGGAGAGTGGAAGGCGAAGGCCGCGCTAGCGGTGAGCTGGGATTGAGGGGAGTGCCTCCCCGGAGCGACGTTGGAGTCGTGGCCCGCGGGCTCTCGGCGTGCTTGCCGAAGCTCATACTTCCTTTTTAAGTGGTGAGTCTTCCAGACAGGGGAAGGCGGGCGCGTTATGGGAAACTGCGTTTCCCCGACTTTCCCCGCTCGTTGGCCGCAACGCATGCTCGCCCGGCAAAGCCGGAGCTCGCGCGGCCACTCGCTATCAGCTCGCTAACGCTCGCGCCTCCGGCGGATAAGGAAGTCCCCTTCCATCCCCCCGGACCACCCCTTCCTTGGCTCCCGCATCCACTCTTCGAGCCACGGCTTCGGCTTCGCCTCCGCCGTGTCCTCAGAGAGCCGCCCGTTCCCCTTCGAGATGGACGCTGGAACACGGCGCGGCTGCAGGACTGGGCGTGTTCGGGGAAGAGCTTCGGGAAATTCCCGGCGACTGCGGAGCTTTCGCCCTTGGATGGGCATCGGGCCGCGACGCTCCCGGCCTGCGTGGCGAAGGGGGAGGGGAGTCGTAAAAAGCGACGCTCCCGGACGCTTGGCAGACAGGAGACGAACGCCCGAAGCTCCCTGATTAGGCAGGCGGCGTTCTTCTCAACGCGCGATAACTCGCCCCCGCAGTCCGGCGCGGCGTGATGCTTTAGGAGCAAAGGGCTAGGCGGCTTCTTTTTCAACGAGCGACACCCGCCCCATTGTCCGGCGTGGCGTGATGCTTTAGGTCGGAGGGCCGCCGAAGGCGTGCCCGACAGCCGA
>JAZQMJ010000324.1:0-2006 GCA_045543435.1 Mailhella sp. | reverse complement strand
GGGGCAGGTGGAGCGGGCAACGAGATTCGAACTCGCAACCCTCAGCTTGGAAGGCTGATGCTCTAGCCGTTGAGCTATACCCGCCTATGTGCCGTAGTTCCCTGACAGCGCGCACTGCCTCCTACAGCTGAACCAGCGTTAAGCTGGTGGTGGGGGATGGATTCGAACCATCGAAGTCGTAAGACGACAGATTTACAGTCTGTTCCCTTTGGCCGCTCGGGAACCCCACCACGCTATACAAAAAGCTTTCACTTTTTGTCGCAACCGGAAGAAGGAAGCGTGACCTTCACCGGCCACCCGGACCAGTTCGGCCGGGAAATTTGGAGCTCTTTTATCGCGCTCCGAAATATGGAGCTGACGATGGGAATCGAACCCGCAACCTGCTGATTACAAATCAGCTGCTCTGCCAGTTGAGCTACGCCAGCAGCAGGTAAGGGAATGTATCGAAGTTTCGATGCTTTGGCAAGAAGTTTTTTACCCTTCCTGCTTGGCTTCCCTCAAACAGCAAGAGATATCTATCCAAGACCGGGCACTTTGTAAAGCGAAATTTAGCATTTTTCTAAAAAAAGTTTAATTATCCTGCAAAATCGCAATGTTCTGCTAATCCTGAAAAAGCAGGACGGAGCCTTGCCCCGCCCTGCTTTCCGTTTTCTGGCTCCCTAGAGCCAGAAATTAAGGATTTTTAAGGAGTTACCCTGAGCTCGTACGCCTTGCTGAGATCGAGGTATTTTTTCGCGGCTTCACGCATCTGTCCCGCCGTCACGGCCTTCATTTCTTCCAGCTTCTTCATGGCATGGTCGAGGTCCTTTCCGCGAAGGACGAGGGAAGCCCCCTCCCCTGCCCGCGTGGCGCGGCTCTGGCGCGACTTGTAGTAGTCGGCCTCGGCCACAGCCTTGGCGCGGGCCACGGTCTCGGCAGGAAGCTCCTTCTGCTGGAGCTCATGCACGATGGCCTCGAAAGAAGCCTTGGCCTTATCCAGATTCTGCGGAGAAGCCACTATGCCGAAGGCAAGGAAACCCGTTTCCTTCGCGGCCCAGTCGATGGGGAACACCGAGTAGCCGAGGCTCTGCTTCTCGCGCAGTTCCTGATACAGCATGCCCGTGAAGCCGCTGAGGCATTCCGAGAGCAGACGCAGGGCGGCCCTGTCCCTGTCATCCACGCCCACAGTGGGGAAGAGCATGAGATAGACGGCCTGATCGCGTCCCGGGAGCTTGAGGTCCAGGGTACGCGCCTTGTTCCATGCGGGGACAGAACTTTCGAGCATGGGAGCGGACGGCGCAGGCAGCGACTTCGCGAAAGCCTCTATCTCCGCCCTGTCGAAATCGCCGGCCACGCAGAGGACCCACGGACGCGAGGCCTGCTTCTGCCAGAACGCGGACACGTCATCGCGGGTGAACTTCGCCACGCGTTCCACATCGCCCCCGCCGCGATGGGCATAGACGCCCTTCTGGAACAGGAAATGCCGGAGCTGGCGGCCCATGAGCCCCATCGCGCTTTCCTCACGGCTGACCACGGAGGCTATCTGCTCGCGCTTGGAACGCTCCACGTCTTCGTCGCGGAAAGCCGGGCTTTCCAGCACTTCCTCCATGAGGGCGAAGACTTCCGGCGCGAAACGCTTGGGAGCGTCGAGCCGCAGGGAGAACTGCTTGGTCGAAGCCCCTGCGGACAGCGCCGAAGCCCGTTCCGACAGATAGACGTTGATATCGTGCAGGCCCTTCTCCTTCGTGCCGGAAGTCAGGACCGTGGCCGTGAGGGCGGCAAGGCCTTCCTCGTCGTCGCTGGCGAGAAGCTCACCGCCGGAGAAGGCCAGCGTGGCCGAAACATAAGGCAGAGTGCGGTCCGGCAGGAGGACCAGCGTACGCCCCTTGCCGAGCTCTATGATCTCAGACTTCAGGGGCGAGTTCTTCCCTTCCTCCGCGAACGCCGCCTTCGCCTGCTTTCCCGCTTCAGGCCAGCCGGCGATGACAGCGGCTCGGGCCGCCGCCTCGTCGATGACGGCTTTTCCG
>JAZQMJ010000323.1:0-13471 GCA_045543435.1 Mailhella sp. | reverse complement strand
CGCGCGCGACGACCTCCTGCGCCGTGTGCCTCCGCACAGCGAAGAAGCCGAACAGGCCGTGCTGAGCGGCATACTGCTCAAGCCGGAGATGCTCAAGTCGGAGGCCAAGCGGTCTTAGGAAGACAACATCATTTTTCAACTCCTTGGCTCACAGACCGACATGGCTAGATCCGACTTCGCGCGCGACGACCTCCTGCGCCGTGTGCCTCCGCACAGCGAAGAAGCCGAACAGGCCGTGCTGAGCGGCATACTGCTCAAGCCGGAGATGCTCCATGAGATCATCGACCAGGTGACGGATGCCGACTTCTATATCCCCGCGCACCGCATCATCTTCAGCGCCTTCATGGCCCTTTACGCGCAGGGCACGCCCGTGGACAACGTGACCGTGTTCGACTGGCTCTCCAGCCATAACCAGCTGGAAGCCGCCGGCGGCGCCGTGTACCTCGGCGAGCTGGCGCAGGCCGTGGTCAGCGGCGCGAACGCCGTGCACTGGGCCAAGATAGTGCGCGACAAGTCCATGCAGAGGGCCCTCATCGCGGCTTCGGCCCAGATTATCAGCAACTGCTACGATGCCGCCAAAGACGTGCCCATGCTCCTCGACGAGTCCGAGCGCGCCATCTTCTCCATTTCCGAGCGTTCCAACAACAAGACCTTCGCTTCCAGCGGCGAGCTGGTGCGCTCCGTCTTCGATGCCCTGACGACCAGGTATAACAACAGGAACGCCACCACCGGCCTGACCACGGGCTATATGCAGCTCGACAGGATGACCGCCGGCCTCCAGCCCACCGACCTCATCATCCTTGCCGCCCGCCCCTCCATGGGCAAGACGGCCTTCGCGCTCAACGTCGCCATGCGCGCCGCGCTTTCCGGCGGGGCTTCAGTGGCCATATTCTCCCTGGAAATGAGTGCGGAATCCCTCATGGACCGAATGATGTGCGCCTGGGGACGCGTGGAGCTTTCCCGCGTGAGGAAGGGCTTCCTTGAGGACGACGACTGGGAGAAGCTCTCCGCCGCGGCCGATACGCTTTCCCGCGCCAAGATATTCATCGACGATACCGCCGGCCTCACGCCTCTGGCCCTTCGCGCCCGATGCCGTCGCCTGAAGGCCGAACACGGCCTCGATCTCGTGGTGGTGGACTACCTCCAGCTCATGCACTCTTCGCGCAACGAATCCCGCGAACTGGAAATTTCCGACATCTCGCGCAACCTCAAGGCTCTGGCCAAGGAAATGAAGGTGCCGGTCATCGCGCTTTCCCAGCTCAACCGTAAGGTGGAAGAGCGAACCGACAAGCGCCCTGTGCTTTCCGACCTTCGCGAATCCGGCGCTATCGAACAGGACGCCGACCTTATCATGTTCATCCACCGCGAGGACGCCTACCACAAGAACAAGGACTATGTGCGCACGGGCAAGGCCGAGATCATCATCGGCAAGCATCGTAACGGCCCCACCGGCACAGTGGAGCTCGCGTACCGGCCCGAGTTCACGGCCTTCGACGACCTCGAAACGTCGTATGTGTCGCCTTCGGAAGAGCAATAGTAGAAAAAACGACAAAAGCTCCGCAACAAAAATTGCGGAGCTTTTGTGTTTAAGACTGTTGCTTAAAATCCGTTGAAATAAGGCTGGAAAATCAGCTTAATTTTAAAGAAGGAGTTTCCATGATACAAATTTTATTGGGTAAGCGCATCCAAGAATTGAGAAAATCTCTTGGTATTAGTCAAGAAAAGTTTGCTCTCCAGATAGGTATGGATAGGTCTTATTTTGCATCTGTGGAATTGGGAAAACGAAATATTTCTCTTCAAAATATACAAAAAATTGCGAATGGTCTTGGAGTTTCTATTTCAAAACTTTTTGCTGATGTTTAGGAGGATTTTATGAATCAGTTTGATTATATAATTAATAATGAACGTCAAGTCATGCTTGATAATAAGATTTTGCTGACAAATAGTCAGCTTGTTCAAGCTATTAACTTTTGCAACAATGCATTATTTTCTTTGCATCTTCAGACACAACAGTTTGATATTAATATTTTTGAAGTAATGGGAATGCGCAATCTTAGCGGGGCGGTAGGAGAGTATTTTGGCAAGAGTTTAGTCCGATTTTCTAATAATAACTTGGAATCTAATCTCCATCAGGATGGTTATCCTGACTTATTAGCAGTCGATACTAAGGAGAAAAAAGAATTTTTTTCATCGCTATATGAGGAAATAGATGGAAAAAGATATCCAAAAGATAAGGCTTCATTTAGCCCATATCGGTATGGCGGAATAGAGGTTAAGGCAACGTGCGGTAATACGCCAGCGTCAACAGTATGCCCCAAGCCTTTAATTGGTGAACCTAGAATTGATATTTTGAGCTCATTTGAATGGAAAGCTCATCATAGGGAAACCGAGAGACTGTTAGGTCTGTTGTGGGATTTTTTTAATGGCGTTCCCGCAATAGTGGCATGCTTTTATAGAGATGATTTGACACAAGATGACTGGGGTAGAATTGTACATCCGCGCGAGGGCGGAGGGCGGACAACAAGTGTTTCAATAATGCCAACCTCAGCCGTGAAAAAAATGTGTGAAGGGTGGCTTGCTGTTATTGATGATATAAAATATATACAAAAGCTTTCCAATAGAAAATGGATTGGAAAAGTGGTAGAATAACAAAAGAGGGAGGAATATTCCTCCCTCTTTTGTTATTCTATAATTTTTAGTATGTGTTTGCAAATTTTATCAATAACAAGTGGAGGAACGCTTTCTCCAATCGTGTCTCGAATAATGCTATCTTTTACATATTTGTTATTTATTATGAACGAAAATTTATATTTTTCAATTGTTTGTATTACTAATGCTTCATATAGTGATAAAACTCTGTTCTGTGATGGATGCACTTTGTTGTCAGAACAGGCGTATTGAAAGTTTTGAGTTAATGTGCTTGCTGGTTCATTCCATAACATTCTTTTGTATGCGCTGGTATATCCTCTCATTATACGGAGTGATCCGTTATTGTCTTCAACATATGGTCGAGGAAGAAGAGCACCACATTTTATACAGTATAACGGAGTGGTAGTATTGGATTGGTTTATTCCTTCGCTATTATAGCTGGCACCATGTATAGGGTTTTTATCAAATTTACAAAGAGGATTTATACATTGATTGTTAAATGCAGTTTGCCCTTCAGGGGTATGGGATAACCAAAATATTTTTTTATCATCAAGTAGTGGAACTTTATGTAAAGGATGAAAGTCCTTTTTATAGTTTTTGCCCTTTATGGGAAAAAGTTCTGGCAGATTGAAAATAGTGTCTTTTAATGTAATCCATCTATCACAAATTAAAGTTTTATATTTTCCGTGTGATGGATAAGGTATAAGTGACATTTTATTTTTTAGATATTTTTTTCCTTTCTCAGATCGAGTTATAACAGTTATAAGACGTTTTCTGTGCTGAGGAACTCCATAATCTGCGCAGTCAATAACTTTATAGTCCATAACATATTCATTGCTAAGATTGTTTTTTATATATTCAAGAATTTTGACAGGTTTGTCATTTTCGTCCAGAATTATGGTATTCTCCATGTTGGCTACGTTTTCGAAAATAATCCATTCAGGGCGAAGCTTATTTATAACGTATACAGCAGGAATAATAAGTCGATTCCTGCTGTCCATTTGAGGTCGTAAGCCTTTTCGATAATCGCTTAACATTTTTCCCATTCCATTCGGAGACATACCTTGGCATGGTGGTGTTGCGAGAAGAAGAAAAGGTGGAACTGAAAATTTTGCTTGGTAACTCTCAACAATGTTTTCTTTTAGCGTCCAGATATCCCCAGAAAAGCATTCTGATTCCGGGAAATTATTTTTAAAAAGTTCCATGCGTTCAGGAAGAAGCTCGCATGCTGAAACGGTTTGAATATTGTTTGCTCTAAGTCCTAAATCCCCAATGCCCGAAGAAGAAAATAGACTAATTGCATATTTGTTCATGAGAATTACCTCTATTGCGCTCTAGCTAGAGTGTAAGATTTTATATGCTTAAATGAAAGTGATTTCAATGCGCTCAATGAGAATATTGTGACACAAAATTAAAGATGTTCAGTACGTTATATTCTTCTTTGCTAAGATAGGCAGAAGCCTTGCCATGACGGCATCCTTCATGGCGGCGGCATCAAGCTCCATGCCTGCGAAATGCTCCAGCGCGAGTATGGCCTGATGGATGAGCATGCCGAGGCCGTTCAGGGTGCGGTGGCCGCGCTTTTCTGCTTCGAGGAGCAGGCTGGTCCTGAGCGGGCGGTAGATGAGGTCGCAGACCGGCGCGGAAGAGGGCAGGGCGTCGAGGAAGGAGAAGTCCTCGAAATCGGCATCCACGCCCTGCATGCCCAGCGGCGTGGCGTTGATGAGGAGGTCCGCCCCGGCAAGGGCGGCATCCGTGCTCCGGCGCGAAAGATCGGCAATGCGGACGGCGGGAGAGGCGGCCAGTTCTGCCGCCTTTTCCGGACTGCGACAGCAGACAGTGATGCTTTTTGCTCCCGTCGCGGCCAGCTTGAGCACCACGGAGCGTGCCGCACCTCCTGCTCCCAGAACGGCGATGCGCTTGCCTGCAGGATCTGTTCCCTCCTCAAGAAGGGAGCGCAGGAAGCCTTCGCCGTCCGTGTTGAAGCCGAGGAAGCGTCCGTCCCGGATGACCACAGTGTTCACCGAGCGGTACATGCGGGCATCGTCGGAAAGTTCGTCCATGAGCGGGACGAGGTCGGCCTTATGCGGCATGGTGGCATTGAAGCCGGCAAGGCCGAGGGCGGCCGCCGTGGGGAGCCAGTCTGCCGTGGAGCCGCCGGGAACGCGGATGCGCCCATAGGTGCAGTCCAGCCCCAGAGCGTCCAGCATGGCCTGCTGTATGACGGGCGAAAGGCTGTGCCCGATAGGGTCGCCGATGACGGCGAGTTTCTTTCCGTTGAGCGGAGAGTCCATGGAAGCTCCTAGGCGGCGTGATGGCGGAAATGCCGGAGGATGCGGCGCAGGCATCGGGCCAGCCGCCTTCTGCCGCCGGTGTTGCGGACAGTCGCGTCAGCCCAGCGGCGGTACAGGGGAAGGCGTTCGGCATAGAGGCCGAGCAGGCGTTGGCTGTCGTCCTGCACGAGAGGCCTGTCGTGGAGCGAAGCGGAACGCAGTATGTGCGACGGGTGGCGTTCAAGGAAGAAGATGACGCCGTTTTCGGCAAGGGCGCGCATGTTTTCTTCTCGCAGGACTGCGCCTCCGCCCGTGGCGATGACTGCGCCCTCAAGTTCCGAAACAGCAAGGCAGGCCGCGCTTTCGAGGTCGCGGAAATAATGTTCGCCGCGTTCAGCGAAGATGTCGGAAATGGCGCGACCTTCGGCTTCGACTATCATGGCGTCAGTGTCGAAGAGCGGCATGCGCAGGCGGCGGGCAAGGCGTTTTCCCAGCGTGCTTTTCCCGCATCCGGAAAGGCCGATGAGCACGATATTCTTCATGCCAGAACTCCCGGCACTTCGCTCATGGCCAGAGCGGCCACGGCCTCGATGACAGGGACGGCACGCGGGACAATGCAAGGATCATGCCGCCCGGAAACGGCGAGCCTTGCGGCTTCATCGGTGCGCATATCCACAGTGTCCTGCTCCTGCGCTATGGACGGCGTAGGCTTCACGGCCACGCGGAAGACGAGGGGCATGCCGTTCGCTATGCCTCCGCTGATGCCGCCGCTGTGGTTGGTGCGGGTGCGGGGGAGGCCGCCCGGGCCCGGGATGAAGGCGTCGTTGGCCTGGCTTCCGCGCATGGCGGCGAGGCCGAAGCCTGTTCCGAACTCGATGCCCTTCACGGCAGGCACGGCAAAGACGTGGCGGGCGATGATGCCTTCGAGATTTTCGTCGAAGTCCGGGCCGCCTACGCCTGCGGGCAGGCCCAGCACGAAGCATTCGATGACGCCGCCCACGGAATCGCCTTCCGCTCTGGCCTTGAGTATGGCTTCCTGCATGGCCTCGCCGCGTTCGTCGCTTATCACGGCGAAGGGCTTCTTTCCGGCTTCGCGCAGGGCGGCGAGGTCCGGGCTGGCAGGGTCGAGCGGGGCGTCTTCCACCCTTTCTATCTGTTGGATGCGGGCCAGCACCTCGATGCCGCGTTCGCGCAGGGCGAGCTTCGCCACTGCCCCGGCGAAGACCAGCGGCGCAGTGAGGCGGCCGGAGAAATGCCCGCCGCCGCGATAGTCCTCGAAGCCCTTATAGCGCAGGTGGCCTGTGAAGTCGGCATGGCCGGGGCGGGGAAGCCAGCGGGCGGCCTCGTAGTCGCGGGAGCGGCAGTCCGTATTGCGGATGAGGGCGCAGAGCGGCGTGCCTGTGGTGCGGCCTTCGAAAACGCCGCTCTGTATCTCCACGGCGCCCGCCTCCCTGCGGGAGGTGGCCAGCGGCGAAGCCCCGGGGGCGCGGCGGGCCATCTCGGCATTGATGAAGTCCATGTCGAGGACGAGGCCGGAGGGAACGTCCTGAAGCACGATGCCTATGGCAGGGCCGTGGGATTCGCCGAACAATGTGTAACGCATCGTTTCCTTCCTTTTCCAGACATTCAGGACTGGTGTTTTATTCTTCTAACTTAGCTGTTCATGAGCCCGCTTTCCAGCAGTACATTCCACGCATCCCAGAATTCCGGGAAGGATTTGCCTACTGCCTCCGGCGAGTCGAGGCGGACGGCGTTTCCGGGAACGAGGCCGAACAGGGAGCAGGCCATGGCCATGCGGTGGTCTCCATAGGTGCGGAACATAGTCCCCACAGGAACGGAGGGCAGTGCCGGGCCGAGTCCGTGTATGGTGAGGCTGTCTGCCGTTTCTTCGGTCCTTATGCCGATGCGGGCCAGTTCTGCGGCGCAGGCGGAAAGGCGGTCGCATTCCTTGAGGCGAAGATGCGCGATGTTCCGGATATGCGTCGCCCCCTCAGCGAAGGCGGCGGTCATGGCAATGGTGGGCACGAGGTCGGGGCAGTCGCCCATGTCGACGTCGATGCCATGCAGGGCAGAGGGAGAGACGAGTATGCCTTCCTCGCGCTCAGCTATGGATGCCCCCATGGCGCGGAGCAGGTCGAGCATGGCGCGGTCGCCCTGCAGGGAGTCGGCGCGCAGGCCGGAAACGAGCACGGGCTCGCGCCCGACGGCTCCGGCGGCGAGAAGATAGGAAGCTCCGGACCAGTCGCCTTCCACATGGTGTTTTCCGGCGCGGTATGCTCCGGGCTCGACAGTGATGCGCAGTTCGCCGGGCTTCGCCTGGGTGAGCGTTTTCCACTGAGCGGACTGCCAGACGCCGTTTTCCAGCGTTTCCACAGAGAAGGCGATGCCGAAGTCTTCCAGAGTCTGGAGCGTGAGCCCCACATAGGGCCACGAGACGGGCTTCCTGCCTGCCAGGGTCACGCAGAGGGCTTCGGCGCAGAAGGGCGCGGCAAGGAGCAGGCCGGAAAGGAACTGGCTGGACTCATCCATGCTCAGGCTCACACTGCCGCCGTGCAGACCTTGGGCATGGATGAGCATGGGCGGAAAGCCGCGCCTGCCTTCGAAGGATATTTCAGCGCCGAGGGGGGAGAGGACGTCGGTGAGAGTGCCTATGGGGCGTTCATGCATGCGCCCCGCACCATGGATGCGGAACGAGCCGTGCCCGGCGGCGAGGATGGCCGTGAGCAGGCGGCAGGTCGTGCCGGATTCCCCCACGAAGCAGTCGGCCGGATGTTCCGGTGAGCCGCCTCGAGGGCCGCTTGCCATGCCGGAGACTTTCCAGCTCCCATTGCCGAGAGCTTCCAGCTTCGCCCCCGCGGTCTGGAGCAGTTCGCGGGTGCGCTCAAGGTCGGCGCTGTCGAGGACGTGATGCACCAGCGAAGTCCCCTTCGCCAGGGCGGCGGCGATGAGCATGCGGTGCGAGACCGATTTGGAAGCTGGAGCCTGGAGCCGTATCATTCTGCCTTGTCCGTATCGCTGGAGCGCATATGCGTCTGGAGGGAGCGCGAAGCCGCCATGATTTCGCCCCAGATGGCCTTGATATGTTCCGGCGTGAGCGGGCCGGGATTGCGCTCGGCGAGGCTGGCGAGGAGCTGGGCTTCGCGGGCCGGATCATGCACGCTGGCGTTGCCTGCCCTTATCTTGGCCTGCCCCACGGCGAGGCTGAGGCGGGCGCGCCGGCTCAGAAGTTCGAGGAGCTGCGAGTCCAGGGCGTCTATCTGCACACGAAGTTCGGCGAGGCCGGGGATGGGAGAAGGCTGTGCCATGGGCGCTCCTTATTTTTCCTGGAGATCTTCCTTGATGCGCATGCCGAAGTGGCGGCCTGCCTCGTCGAGGCGGCAGAGTACCTTGTCGCCGGGCTTCAGCGCCACCACGCTCACGGGCGTTCCGTCCGGCGCGGTGAGGCGTATGGTCTCGGCATTCTGCAGGAAGATGGTGCCGCTCTTCCCTCCGGCCTTCGCTTCGATGAGGAGCATGGGCCGCACTTCCACCTTCACGCGGCCGGCGGTGGCAACGTGCGTCCTGCCTTCGCTGTCCACCACGAGCATTTCAGTTCCTGCGGCGACTTCGGAAAGGTAGGTGGTCCTGTCGCCGGGGAGACGTATGTAGGCATGCACGGCGCCTGCGTTCACCCGGAAGGGGCGGGAGGCCACATATTCGTTATGCTCGGTCTCGGCGTGCACGAGGAAGGTGAAGGCGCTGGAATTGCCCACCAGCATGCCCTGGCCGCGCTTGAGCATGGACATGGTGTCCACGCAGACGCGGTGGCCGAGCCCGGCAGGTTCGATGCGTACAATCTCGGCTTCCTCGAGGTGTTCGCGTCCACGGCTGGTCTTGCAGGCGGCGATGATGCTCTTGAGCTGGCCTATGGCCTCGGGCAAAACGACGATGCCCTGCACGCCGCGCTGGAGTATGCCGGAGGCCAGCACGGCCTCATCGAAGCTGGCGGCTTCGGCGAGGACTTCGGGGCACTGGGCCAGCAGGTTCTCCACGGGGATGACTTCCCAGCCCCGGGCCAGAACTATCCTGCGGCCGGCGAGCAGGGCGTCGCGTATGCGCTCCTCATCGGCTTTGGACGCCATGGGGAAGGAGGGCATGTCCTCTTCGGCGATGGCCGGGATGCGCGAAAGGGCGGCCGCGGCATCCACGCAGTCGGCAGGGACGATGACGCCGTCCACGCCGGATTCGAGGGCAAGCGTCACGTCGGACTTCCTGAAAGGAACACTCTTGAAATAGATATGCATGCTCTTTCCTCCGGCTCAGGCGTTTTCTGCCATGATGTCCAAGGCTTCCTTCACGGAGGCATTATGGTGGACCAGGGCGTTCAGGGCCTTCACGAGGGCGACGCGGCGCGGGTGGTCGAAGACATTGCGGCCTATGGAGATGCCTGCGCCGCCGGCCTGCAGGGAATCGTACACCATCTGGAAGAGCTGCTGGTCGGAACCCGCCATCTCGCCGCCTGCGATGACCACGGGGCAGCAGCATCCTTCCGTGACCCTGGCGAAGGACTCGGGCGAGCCGGTGTAGGATACCTTGACGATGTCTGCGCCGAGTTCTGCGCCGACGCGGGCGCACTGGGCCACCACGTCCGCATCGAAGCTGTCGCGTATGAGGCCGCCGCGCCCGTAGAGCATCATGAGCAGCGGCATGCCCCAGCGGTTGCACTGGTCGGCTATGCTCCCGGCCATGCTGAGCATGGCGTGTTCGTTGTCGTCGCCGAGATTGACGTGGATGGAAACGGCGTCTGCGCCGAGGCGTATGGCTTCTTCCACAGTGCCGGTGAGTACCTTGTTCCCCGTGAGGCCGAGATCGGTGGAGCCGGTGAGATGCATGATGAGGCCGAGGCTGGCGTTCACGTCGGCACAGCCGGAAGCGCGTATGAGGCCCTTGTGCATGAGCACGGCACTGGCGCCGCCTTCTTTCATGTCGTCGACCGCCTTATGGATGTCCAGCAGGCCTTCGGGGGCGCGGGTGGTCATGCCATGGTCCATGGGGACTATGATGGTGCGGTGCGATACGGGGTCGAAGATATGAGACAGCCGTTTCCTAGTGCCGAGTTCCATGATGCGCTCCTCGTATGGGGTGGGAAAGCGTGGCCCGCCGAAGAGTTTACAAAAAGAGGGCGGGCTTGTCATTCCTGCGGCCGGGGCTTTCCTTTTCCGGCGGGCTGTTTTTCTCTGTTTTTCTTGAATTCCCAGGGGGCGAGGGCCGCACGTTGACAAATGCGTACGCTTGCCCTACACGGGAAAAAGTGTGGAACACGCTAGAGATAGAGGAGTTCTTTATGCCTGCCGGGATTTCCCTGCCCGCCTTTGCCGGACAGTGGCGGCGTACCTCGTCCTGAGGAGGAGGTACGGTCTTGGGGCATGGCAGAACGCCGGAAAGAGAGAAACGAAGCCGTCCTTCTCCAGAGGGGCGGCATTTTTTTACCGGAAGCAAGGTTTGAAGCATGGAAAGCGAAGCTGATATCATCAGGGTGCGCCAGCGTGTACGCTGGCTCCCGGCGGATATGGATACGCCCATAAGCCTTTTCCTCGGCATGGCGAAGGGCAGCGGCATACTGCTGGAAAGCGCCGCTGTCGATGGGCGCTGGGGGCGGTACAGCGTGCTTGCCTGCGATATGGCCCTTATGCTGTCCTGCCGCGGCGGCCTTCTTGAGTGTTCTGCGGAAGATGAACGATTCTCGCCTCTTGCCGAGCTTTCCGGCATGCCCTTCGTGGAGGGGCTCCGCGAGGCCATGCGGCGCATAGAACTCCTGCCCGATGAAGGGGCCGAGGCTCTGCCCCCTATCACGCGTTCCCTCTGCGGCTGGCTGGGGCATGGCATGGCCGGGCTTTTCGATGACCAGCTTGCTTCCGCGCTCCCTCCGGAACAGGCGGAAGGCATGCTCTGCCTGCCCGGAACGCTCATGCTCTTCGACCATCTCTACAACCGCCTTGCCCAGGTGAGCCTTGGCGAACACAGGCCTGTGAGCGGCGCCCATGCTTCGCTGGGAGAAGTAGAGGCCTGCGCGAACCTTGGAGAAGCGGATGTGGAATCCTCGATGGACGAGGAAGGCTTTCGCAATATAGTTAGATCGCTCGAAGAAAAATTCCGTGAAGGGGAGGCCGTGCAGGTCGTGCCCTCTGTACGCTTCAGCATACCTTTCGAGGGCGATGCCCTTGCTCTGTACCGCCGCATGCGTTCAGCCAGCCCTTCGCCGTATATGTTCTTCATGCGCCTGCCGGGCATCACGCTGTTCGGCTCGTCGCCGGAAGCTATGGTGCAGTGCTCCGGCGGCAGGATGCTCATAGCCCCCATCGCCGGTTCCCGCCGCAGAGGGCGTTCCGTGAGCGAAGACGAGGCGCTGGCCTCCGAGCTCCTGTCCGACCCGCAGGAACGGGCCGAACATATGATGCTGGTGGACCTCGGCCGGAGCGATCTCGGGCGTGTTGCCGTTCCCGGCTCAGTAGAAGTGGAGAGCCTCATGGCTGTGGAACGCTTTTCCCATGTCATGCATCTTACCAGCCGCATCACGGCCCGCCTCCGCAAGGGGCTGGATGCCGTGGATGTGCTGGCTTCCGCCTTCCCGGCCGGAGCTGTGAGCGGTGTTCCGCGCGGCCGCGCTGTGGAGATAGCGGCAGAGCTGGAGCAGGCTCCGCGCGGGCCGTATGCCGGCTGTATCGGCTGGCTTGGCCTCGACAGGGGCAGCGTGCATCTCGACACGGGCATAGCCGTCCGTACCCTGTGGGTGCGGGAAGGCCGCCTGCATTGGCAGGTGGGGAGCCCCGTGGCCCACGGAACGGAACCTTCGCAGGTGTGGAAGGATATTTGTCATAAATCCGCAGTGATGCGTCAGTCCTTCTGCGGCTCGGGGGTGCAGTATGTTCCTGCTCATCGATAATTACGACTCCTTCACCAGCAACTTAGTCCAGGCCTTCTGCAAGCTGGGGCAGGAACCGCTGGTCCTGAAGAACGACGACCCGCGCCTCCTCGAGCTGGCCGAAGAGCCTTCCCTGCGCATGGTCTGCCTTTCCCCCGGGCCGGGGAGGCCTGAAAAAGCCGGGTTCTGCCTCGAATTCCTGGAGAGGCTCAATCCGAAGGTCCCTGTGCTGGGCGTGGGGCTGGGCCATCAGATACTCGGCCTCTTCGCCGGGGCGGAGACGGAAGCCGCGCCGGAAGTCATGCATGGCCGCACTTCCGATATCATGCACGACGGGCGCGGCCTGTACCGGGGCATCCCCAACCCCATGACTGTGGGCCGCTACCACTCCCTCGTGGTGCGCATCGACGAGCATCGCCCTCTGGACAACGTGGTCGTCTCGGCGAGAGGCCCGCACGGCGAGGTCATGTCCCTGCGTTTCCGCGACAGGCCGTGGGCTGGCGTGCAGTACGACCCCGGTTCCATCCTTACCCCTGAGGGCCTGAAACTTCTGGGGAATTTTCCGGCCAGCCTCCGGGCTTCGGGCGGAAAGGAGCCTACTGTCCACTCCATACTGGATACGCTGGCCCAGGGGCTGGACCTCAGCGGCGAACAGGCGGAAGCCGCGTTCTCTTCCCTTTTCGACGGCAGTATGACGCCCGCGCAGTCCGGCTCTTTTCTCACAGCCCTGCGCATGAAGGGGCCTTCGGCTTCCGAACTGGCCTGCGCCATACGCTGTATCCTCGACAGGTCCGTCACTGTGAAGGGCGTTCCCTCCAACAGCATAGACATCGTGGGAACAGGCGGCGACGGCAGGAACTGCTTCAACTGCTCTACGGCCGCGGCCCTCACGCTGGCGGGCATGGGCTACCGCGTCATCAAGCACGGCAACCGCGCCGTTTCTTCCCATTCCGGCTCGGCGGATGTGGTGGAGGCTCTCGGCCTGCCCATGGAGCGTGACCCGGAAGCGGTGGTCGCCCTGCTCAAACAGCATAATTTCGCCTTCCAGTATGCGCCGTATTTCCATCCTGCCTTCGCTAAAGTGGGGGACGTGCGTAAAGAGATAGGCATACGCACGCTGTTCAATATGCTCGGCCCTATGGTGAACCCGGCCTGCCCCGACCACCTCATGATGGGCGTGGCCCGGCCCGAGCTGGTGGACATCGTTGCTTCCGCCCTGCGGCATTTCCCTCTGAAAAAAGCGGCGGTGTTCTGCGGTGCAGGAGGCTACGACGAGCTTACGACCATGGGGCGCACCCGCATCGTGCTTATTCGTGATGGCGCGCTGGACGAACTTGAATTCGACCCGTCAAACTATGGTTTCTCGCCCTGCCGTGCCGACGAAGTGGAAGTGAACAGCCGCGAAGAGGCCGCCGCCGTACTGCGCGAGCTCCTTGCCGGGCGCGGCCCGCGGGCCATGCGCGATATGCTGGCCCTGAACGCGGCCTTCGCCATCTGGCTCATGGAAGACGGGCTCAGCCTTGAAGACTGCGTGGCCAAGGCTCGCAAGGGCGTGGCCGAAGGCGCGGGCATGAGGATTCTGCCATGACCGGGCTCGAGCGTTTCATAGAAGCCAAGCAGGCGGAACTGCTGGAGCTGGAACGGCTGA